>CBFGVD010000077.1:0-10189 GCA_965651965.1 uncultured Verrucomicrobiaceae bacterium
TCAGGCTGCCGTACTTCGGCGCGATCATCTGCGGCAGGCCGCAGGGCTCGAAGGAAGAGGGCATAAAGATGAAATCGCTCGCGGCGTAGGCCAGGTGGGAGAGCTGCTCATCGAAATCCCGCACCGCCACCCTGTCGTGGAGGCCGTGCATCCTCACGATGTCGTGGAAGTGCCGCTGGAAAGCGCCGCTGGCGATCACGGCCACTTGCATCCGGTTGGAGGTCACGATTTCGTGGAGGATCTCCGTCAGGAGCTGGCAGCCCTTTTGCACCGGATCGAGCCGGGAAGGCCAGTAGAAGAGAGGCAGATCGGGATCGCCGGCCAGGCCCAGGCGTTCCTGGAGTTCCAGCTTGCTCGCCCGCTTGCCCCGGGTGAGCCCGGCCGGGCCGTAATGGGTCGTGAGATACGGGTCGGTCTCGGGGTCGAAGACCGCGTCCGGCGCGTTCAGGATGCCCGTCGCGCAATCGGCGCTTTTCTTCGCCCGCAGTTCGTTGCGGATCGCATCCGGGATGAAACCGTGGCGGCCGCCCACGATTTCCTCCAGGAAGGTCGGGCTCACCGTGTTGACATGATCCGCCGCGAAGATCCCGCTGGCCAGCAGGTCCACCGGGTTCGTGCCGCGGCTTTCCTCGTAGTTCTGCGGCGCGCGCCGGTAGTAGAGATGTTGCCAGAAATCCGCCGCGTCGATCCCCCGGTCTTCGATCTGCGCCAGCGCGAGGTGTTCGGAGTGGATATTGTGGACCGTGAAAAGGGAGGGAATCCCGTGCCGCCGCGCCACCGCGGGGATCAGGCCGGTCATCCAGTCGTTGCAGTGGATCAGGTCCGGCCGCACCTGGGGGATCGTGTGGTTGATGACCTCCCGTTGGAAAGCCAGGGCGATCAGGTGGTTTTCCGCCCCGTACACGCTGGAGCGGTGATAAAAGACCCGGTCCTGGGCCAGGTGGATGCGCTGCTCCGGCAAGGCGCGGCTGACTTTCTGGAACTCGTTGTCGAAGACGCTCGCCACATCCAGGTGGAACATCCGGCGGTAATTCGGCAGCGCCACGTGGACGTCCGCCCCTTGATCGTAAAGCGCCTTCACGAGCGAGGCGGAGACATCCGCCAATCCCCCGGCCTTCGCGCACATGCGCTGAGCCAGATTGCCCATGCCCTCCGGCAGGTAGGTGATCTCCGGCGTGACGACCAGGATCCGGGGGCGGCGGGGAGGATTATCGGACATGGGTTTCTGGGGTTCATCCAAACCCTATTCCCCCGAGGCGCTTGATGGCAAGAAACCGCGGAACAAATCGCCGCCCCGCGGTTCAGCGTTTTTCCCGGTCCCAGAAGCTGCCTTCTTTTTCCAAGGACTTCTGGAAGGCGGCCAGGGCGGCTTTCCCTTCCTTCACCTTCGCCGCCTGCCCGGCCGTGCGGTCGATCCGCTCGTGGCAATCCTGCTCCACCTGGAAGAGCAGCGGCTTCTCCGGGGATGCCTCGAAGCCGTGGTTCGTCTTCAGTTGGGAAACCAGGCGGACATGCAATTTCCAGGGGCCGGAGCGGACCGCGTTCACGCGGGTACTGTCGGCATAGAAAAACGAAAAGTCCGGCACGCGGCCCTTCCATGCGGGCTTGCCGAGCAAGCCGCGGATATCCCGCCCGTCGAGGCTGCGATCCGCGGGCAGCTCCGCCCCGGCAAGGGATAAGACCGTGGGCAGCAGATCCAGCGTGGAGGCGGGCTCTTCCACCACGGTCCCGGCCGGGATCGTGCCCGGCCAGCACCACACGCCCGGGACGCGCTGGCCGCCTTCCCAGTTCGAGCCCTTGCCATCCCGGAAGGGAGCGGCCGAGCCGACCAGCAGCCGCGCCTCGCCGTGCATGGGATGTTTCGCGACATCCTGGAAGGCGACCCACGGGCCGTTGTCGGAGGTGAAAACGAGGAGGGTGTTCTTCTCGATGCCCGCCTCCGAAAGGGCCGCCCGCAACCGGCCCATGTTATGGTCAATTTCCTGGATGCAATCCCCGTAGAGCCCGCGACGCGACCTGCCCTTGAATTCGTCCGAAGCATGCACCGGCAGGTGCGGCATGTTCGGCGCGAGGTAGATGAAGAAGGGCACGTCTTTCTTTTCCCGGATGAATCCGATCGCCGCGTCCGTGTAGCGCTTGGTCAGGCTTTCCTGAACCGGGACATTCATGGCGATGTTCTTTTCCACGAAGCGGTAGCCGGGAGCCGGACCCTCGCCGGAAGCGGGCCCCATGATCAGATTGGAAGCCTTCGCGTAGTCGTTGGAGACATTGGTTCCCAGCCAGCGGTCGAAGCCGTGCGCCAGCGGCAAGGCATCCGCGGTGCGGCCGTTCGCCTCGTTCGGATTCCCAAGGTGCCATTTGCCGAACATCCCCGTGACGTAGCCCCGGGCCTTGAGACCCTCCGCCAGGGTGATCTCCTCCGTGTGGAGGTGCCGCCCGGCCTCCGGGCCGATCGCCCACTGCTTCAGCCCGGAGCGCAGCGGGTGGCGCCCTGTCAGCAATCCGTAGCGGGAGTGCGAGCAGGCGGCGGATGCGCTGTAGAATTGCGGGAAATTGGCACCTTCGTTCACCATCCGGGTAATGTTCGGCGTATGGATGGTGGGGTTGCCGGTATGGGAAAAATCCCCGTAACCGCAATCGTCCAGCAGCACGACGATCACGTTCGGTTTTTCCAGGGCAGGGCGCGGGAAAGCGGCACCGGTGGAGGCGAGGGCGAGCAGGATTGGAAGAACTTTCACGTCAAGGATCGGCATCTCTACGTATCAGGGATCTCCATTTGAACGAAAAAAAGACGCGGAGTGCCTCGTCTCGTTGTTTGGAGGAACGCCATGAGCTTGCCCGCCGCTGCCGCTGCCGCTTTGCTCGCCGCGCCTTGGAAGCAAGCAAACAGAGCCGGTGGCGGCGGATCGGGGTCTTCGGCGACCTGCCGACCCGCTTGCTCATGCGCGGACTGAAGGTGACCCCCTGGTTCCTGGAGCCGGTCCTGATTCCGCCCTGGACCCTGGTCTTTTTCCTCGTGGCAGGATATCAGCGCCGGGCCGTCGCGGGAAATCTCCGCGCGCTCTTCCCCCGCTGGTCGCGGTTGCGCGCCATCGCGGCGGCCTACCGGGTGTTCCTGAATTTCGCCGCGACCTACGTCGATGCATTGCGCTGCGAGACTTCGACCGGCGGCGCCGATTGGACGATCGAGGGGCTGGAGCACTTCCAGGATCTGCAGGCGCGCCGGGAAGGCTGCCTGATCCTCACCGCGCACATGGGGAATTACGACATGGCCGCCCCGCTCTTCTCCGGGAAATTCGGGCGCACCGTCCATGCCGTGCGCGCCCCGGAGCGTGAGCCGGAGATGCAGGCGATCCGCGAGGCGGAAATTGCCGAGAAAGAGCGGCTCAATCCCTATTTCCGCACCTGCTTCAATCATGGCGGGGAAATGCTCGGGGTGGAGCTCGCCCGGTACCTGCAGCAAGGGGACATCGTGGCCGTGCAGGGGGACCGCGTGATCTTCGAGGTCTCTCCGATGGAGACGGAGGTGGAGCCGGGTCTGATGATGCGCCTTCCCCGCGGGCCGCTTTACCTCGCCCGCATCACTGCGGCGGCGACCTTTCCGCTATTCATCGTCCGCGATGGCTGGCGGCGCTACCGGGTGCGGGTGCTCCCGCCACTCGAGCTTCCCGCGCGGGTCCGCGGCAAGCAGCAGGACCCCGCCACGCCGGTATGGGCGGCGGCGATCCTGGACGGCGTGCGCGAGCACTGGGCGCAGTGGTTCGTCTTCGAGCCGGTGTTGCGCCGGGTGAAAGGAGGGGAGGGGTGAGGGAAACCCGGATACCCCGCTGCAAACGTGCCGTAACCCCTTTCTTCAGGGTTTTCGGCACGCACGAGATCCTTTCCGGGGAAGCCATGCTCCGTGCGGAAGGAGAGGGGCAGCATCGCGGCGAATGGTGCTTTCTTTCCGTGCTGATCCCTTTGGTCGCGGGAGCGGCGGTTTTCGATCTGCTGTGGCGTGCCGGCGGGCCGTGGCTGGCATGGCTTGGCGTGCTGCCCGGTCTCTTCCTGATCCTGACCGGCGCGGTCTTTTTGGTCGGCGGGAAAACTCCCGCGGCACGCTGGCGGCGCTGGGCGCTGCTGCTCGCCGGGTGGTCGCTGTGGCAGATCCTCGGACCCGGCGGCGGGGTCGCGTGGGCGGCATGGCTGTGGCTCGGCTTCCTGCTGCTGAACGGGCTCGCGCTCCTGTATCCCGCCTGGTTCAAGCTCATGACTTCCCCGGTCTTTTGCACCACCGGCTGGCGGTGGGGGATCTGGGTGCTGGCCCATGTGCCGGCCTTGGTCCTGGGGCTTTTTGCCGGTTGGCAGTGGGCGGCCGTTTTCTTTTTCGCCATCGGTGCCGTCTGGGCCTGCGGCACCTTCCTGCCGAATGCCCGGATCTTCGGCCCGCTAGCCTCGCGGGTGGAGGGGGACGAGGTCCTGCTGACCTTCGATGACGGCCCGGATCCGGAGCGCACTCCCGCGATCCTGGACCTGCTCGACGCCCACGGGCGCAAGGCGGTCTTCTTCGTCATCGGGGAGAAGGTGCGGCGTCACCCGGAGCTCGCGCGGGAGATCGTCCGCCGCGGCCACGAACTGGGAAACCACACGCTCACCCATCCGGCGGGCAGCTTCTGGGGTGCCGGCAGCGTCCGCACGCGCCGGGAAATCACCGGGTGCAGCCGCGCGATCGAGGAAATCACCGGCATGCCCCCCCGCTGGTTCCGCGCTCCCGTGGGGCACCGGAATTGGTTTACCCATCCCGTCTGCCGGGAACTCGGCCTGGAAATCGTGGCCTGGAACCGCCGCGCTTTCGATACGGTCCGCAGCGATGTGGATGGCATCGTCCGCTGCCTCGTGAAAGACCTCGCCCGCGGGGATATCCTCCTGCTTCACGATACGACCCCGGTCGCCGTCGAGGTCGCCGCGAGGGTGCTGGCCGCCCTGGATGAAGGACGGCCCGGCACCGCTACGCGGGAGTCGCCTCCGCGCCCGTCATGACGGCTTCTTCTCCGGCTTCTTCCTCCTTCTTGCCGTGCCGGGCGGCGATGATCGAGTAGAAGGCAGGCACCACGAAGAGGGTGAAAAGCGTGCCGACGATCATCCCCGTCACCAGCACGATGCCGATGCTGTTCCGCGCCTCCGCACCCGGCCCGGTCACGAATACCAGCGGGGCGTGGCCGAAGACGGTCGCCGCCGTGGTCATCAGCACCGGCCGCAGGCGGGTGAGCGCGGCTTCGCGCAGGGCCGCGATTTTTTCCAGACCTTTCGCCTGCAGTTCGTTGGCGAATTCCACGATCAGGATACCGTTCTTCGCGACCAGGCCCACCAGCGTGATGAGCCCGACCTGCGAGTAGATGTTGATCGTGGTGAAACCGAGGAAGGTGAAGACCAGGGCGCCCGAGATCGCCAGCGGCACGGAGCCGAGCAGGATGATGAGCGGATCCCGGAAGCTGTGGAACTGTGCCGCGAGGACCAGGTAGATCAGCACCGTGGCGAAGCCGAGCGTGACCACCAGAGCGGAGCCTTCCTTGCGGATCTGGCGGGATTCGCCCGCGTAGTCGAGCGTCACTCCCGGGCCTCCCGCGCTGCGGGCCGCGTCTTCCAGCACCTTGAGACCCGCTTCCTTGGTCACGCCGGGCTGGACGCCGCCGAAGATGCGGACGGAATTCCGCTGCTGGAAGCGGTTCAGTGTCCGCGGCGCCGTATGCGCCTCCACGCTCGTGAATGTGGATACGGGCACCATCTCGCCGCCCGGGGTCTTGATTTTCAGATCCAGCAGCGGGCCCACCGCCGCGCGGTCGCTGTCGCCGAGCTGGGGGATCACCTTGTAGCTGCGGTCGAAGTAGTTGAAGCGGTTCACGTAGGCTCCGCCGAGCAGGGTGCCCAGCTCCTGGCCCACGCCCGCGAGGTCCAGTCCCAGGTCGGCGAGCCGCTCGCGGTCGATCATCACGTACGCCTCCGGCCGGTCGATCTTCAGGTCGGTGTCCACGTAGAGGAATTTCCCGCTTTGAAAGCCGGCACCGATCACCTGTTGCGCGGTCTGGATCATCTGCTCCACCGGTGCGTCGGTCTGCAGGATGAGTTCCACGTCATACTGCCCGGGCGTGGGCAAAGGCGGATCCAGGCGCGGGAAAACGCGCAGGCCCGGCACCTGGGAAACCGCCCCGAAAACCTCTCCGTACATCTCCTCCGTCGAGCGGCCCCGGTCTTTCCAGTCCTTCGTCACCATCCCGCCGAATCCGCCCCAGCCCGCGGTCAGGGACCACATGTAGCTGGTCTCGGGAAATGCGCCGACGGCATCCACCAAGTGGAGCGACTCGCGGTTGGCGGCCTCGATGGTGGAGTCCGGCGGCGTGTCCAGGAAAAGGCTGATGTGGCTCTGGTCTTCCACCGGTGCCAGCTCGCGCTCGGAAAACATGTAGAAGGGCCAGGCCGCCAGCATGACCAGGGCCGCCACGCCCAGGATCACCCAGCGGATCTGCAGGGCCCCGTCGAGCAGCACGGCGTAAGCGGATTTCACGCGGTCGAAGCCCCGGTTCACCAGGCGCGTGAGCCGCCCTTCCTGCCCGCGCGGGTGGATGAAATGAGAGCTCATCACGGGGGAAAGCGTGAGCGCCACGAAGCCCGAGACCACGACCGCGGCGGCGAGCGTGATCGCGAATTCAAGGAACAGCGACCCCGTCAGCCCCCCTTGGAAGCCGATCGGCGCATAGACCGCGGCGAGCGTGATGGTCATGGCGATGACCGGACCGGTGAGCTCCCGCGCGCCGACGAGCGCCGCCTGCAGGCGGGATTTCCCCTCCCTCACGTGGCGCTCGATGTTTTCCACCACCACGATGGCGTCGTCCACGACCAGGCCCACCGAAAGCACGATCGCGAGGATGGTCAGCAGGTTCAGGCTGAAGCCGAGCGCCAGCATGATCGCCGCCGTGCCGATGAGCGAGATCGGCATCGCGATCAGGGGCACCAGCGCGGTGCGGATCGACCCCATGAAGAGGAACACGGCGATGCCCACGATCAGGATCGTTTCCGCCAGGGTCTTGCCGATTTCCTTCAGGGCTTCCCGCATGAACATCGTCCCGTCGTAGGCGAGGTTCATTTCGATGTCCTCCGGCAGGGTGGGGCGGATCCGGTCCATCTCCTCCTGGAGCCGCTCCGCCACTTCGATCTCGTTCGAGCCGATCAGGGGCCAGACGCCCAGATAGACGCCCTCCTTCTTGCCGTGTTTGGCGATGTAGTCGGGCTCTTCGGAGCCCAGTTCCACCCTGGCCACGTCGCTCAGCCGCACGATTGCCCCGTCGCGCTCGGAAACGATCAGCTTTTCGAATTCATCCGTGGAGCGCAGGTCGGTGTTTGCCAGCAGGTTGACTTCCACCAGCCTGCCCTTCGTGCGTCCTACCGCGGCGAGGTAGTTGTTCCTGCGCAGCGCTTCGTGGACATCGCCGGGAGTCAGGTTCAGCGCGGCGAGGCGGTCGGGATCGATCCACACCCGCATCGCGATCTGGCGGGCGCCTTCCAGCGTCACGCGTTGCACGCCCTGCACGGTGGCGAACTGGGGCTGGAGCGTGCGCGCCAGCCAGTCCGTCACCGCGGGGACCCCCCGCTCGCTGGAGGTGAAACTCAGGTAAAAGGTCGCGTAGGGGCGGTCCGCCCGCTGGATTTCCACCATCGGAGGCTCCGCTTCCGGCGGCAATTCCGTGCGGACCTGCTGCAGGCGCGCCGTGATCTCCGCCAGCGCGGCGGTCGTATTGTGGTTCAGCTTCAGCCGCACCGTGACGGTGCTCACGCCGGCCCGGCTGGTGGATTCCACGTGATCGACGCCGCCGATCTGGGAAACCACGCGCTCGAGCGGGGTGGTGAGGAAGCCCCGCACCGTCTCGGCGCTGGCGCCGTAGTAGAGCGTGGTGATGAGCACCGAGGAGCTTTCCAGCTTGGGATACTGCTGCACCGGCAGCGAGCTCACCGCGCGCCAGCCCACCAGGACGATCACGAGGTTGACCACCACGGCGAGCACCGGGTGCTTGATAAAGGTATCGGTAAAGGAGCGCATGGCGCCGGATAGGTTTCGGATTGCTCAACGCGCCATGCTTTCCCCGCCGGGAGCGGGAACGGCGGCGACCAGCGCCCCCTCCCGCAATTTGAAGGAACCGGAGGCCGCGACCCGGTCCCCGGGAGAAAGGCCCTTCTCGATCAGGACATGGTCTCCCTGGACCGCGCCGCTCCGGACGAGCTGCATGCGGGCGCGCGGGTTTCCCGCCTGATCCGGGGCGATGATGAAAACGTGGTCGCCTTCCGGCCCGCGGCGGAGCGCGCTCACGGGGATGGCGACCATCGTGCGGGGTTTCCCGACGGGGACCCGCACCTGCACGGAAGCCCCGGGCGGCGGGAGCTTGCCGGCGTCCGGCGCTTTCGCCCGCACCGCGGCACTGCGGGTGTTCGGATCGACCCGGGCGTCGATCGCCACGATGGTAGCGGTCACGGTCTGGTCCTTGTCCGCGGAGACCACCTCCACCGTGTCCCCTTCCTTCAATCCCACGGCCACCTTCTGGGTCACGGTGAAATCGATGTGCACGGCCTCGTCCACCCCCTGCAGGGTGGTCAGCAGGGTGCCTTCCTCCAGATACTGCCCGGGATGCAGGTCCGCGAGGCCCACCCGCGCCCGGAAGGGCGCGCGGATGACCTTGCGCGCGATCATCGCCTTGGTGCGTTCCATCTGGGCGAGCGCCACATCCCTTTCCGCCTGGGCTTGGTCCAGATCCTTCCTGGAGGTCGCGCTGCTGGTGGTCAGGCGCTCGATCCGTGCCAGCATGGTCTCGGCGAGTTCTGCCTGCGCTTCCAGGGCTTTCAGTTCCGCCTCCTCCACGGAGATATCCTGCGCCACCAGCACCGTGCCCGCTTCCACGATCCGGCCGGGCGTCAGCTCCGCCCGCATCACCGTGCCGGGCAGCTCGTTCCGCAATGTCACGGAGCGCAGCGCCAGCACCGTGCCTATCGCCGTCGTCGTGCGCCGGTGTTCCATCTCCTGCGCGGATTCCACCACCACCGCTTCCATGGGCTCCGGCATCGCGGCGGCCTCGGCGGCGGATTTCTGCATTTCCGCCCGCTTCCACGAAGCGAGGCCGATCCCGCCTGCGGATACGGCACCGACAAGTGCCAGGGAAGCGATCCAGTGAGAGGCTTTCATCATTCGAGAGGTTAGTCGTTCAAGGAGGCGTTTCCTTGGCTGCCTCCGCCGCTTGGGAAAGAATCCGCTCCAGCGTGCCGCGCATGCGGTCCAGCGTGGCCTGATCCACGGGCCGGAGCCGGAGGACCCAATAGAACCACATGCCGTCGATGGCCGTCGTCAGCGCCTCGGCCACGCCGTCCGGCAGGCCGTCCGCCTCCACCAGGCGGTACAGTTCCTCGTAGGCCTCCCGCATCGGCTCCACCAGCGCCGCATTTTGTGCCAAGGCGGCGAAGACGGAGGAGTAGCTGCGCCTCAGTTCCTCCGTCCAGGTCTGGGCATCCGTGAAGCAACTTTGCAAAAGCCCGCGGACCATGCGCCCGGGACCTTCCAGAGCCTTTTCGTAAGCCTCCGTGAAATGTTTCCGCCAGCAATCCGCGGTCCGCCGCACCATGCCCTCGATGAGCTGGTCCTTGGTCGCGAAATGATGGAGCAGGCCGCCCTTGCTCACGCCGGCCTCCGCCGCCACGGCATCGAAGGTCAGGCGCGCCACCCCCTCCGTAGCCGCCACTCTCACCGCCGCATCCAGCAGTTCGTCTCTCGTGGATTGGCTCATGCGCGTCATCGTCCGGGGCGGAGACTACCGTCCAGACGGTCGGTGTCAAACCGTCCGGACGGTCGGGAATCGTTTCATCATGACATGCCTGCATTCAAGCTACCGACGATCCGGAGGGGCTGGAAGTGACAGCCGGCGAGTAAAAAATTCCGCTAGGCCGGGATTTCCAGCACGATCAGGTGATTGTTGAAGGGAGTGCCGCCCCACAGCGGGGAAATCGTCACCTTCCCGTGGGGGGAGAGAATGCGCTGGAAATCCTCCCCTGCCGGGTAGTGGGTGGGTGCCGCCTTCATCCAGAAGCTCGCCTTTGCCAGCAGATCCCCCGCCACCGTCACCTTGAAGCGCCAGGATTCGTCCCGCAGCGCGGAGCGGATCACCAGTTTCCCGCC
>CBFGVD010000078.1:0-10158 GCA_965651965.1 uncultured Verrucomicrobiaceae bacterium
CGGCTTCACCGACCCACCAGCCCGACCGAGAACCCCCCCATGCCCCAATCCCTGAGCCTGACCATCGTCCATCTGGTCTTCAGCACCAAGGACCGCTTTCCATTTCTCACCGCGGACATCCGTCCCGGGCTTCACGCGTATCTCGCCACCGTCGCGCGGCACGAGGACGGCGAATGCTACCGCGTCGGAGGCGTGGCCGATCACGTGCACCTTGCGGTCCGCTTGTCACGGACCCGCGCAATCGCCTCCCTAGTCAGCGAGTTGAAGACTTCCTCCTCGCGATGGCTCAAGGACAAGTCCCCCGCGCTCTCCAAGTTCGCATGGCAGCGGGGATATGGGGCCTTCTCGGCGGGGCCGCGCGATCTCGATGCTCTGATCGCATACATCGACAAGCAGGAAGAACATCACCGGACGAAGACCTTTCAGGAGGAATACCGGAATTTCCTGCGTCGCTACGGAATCGATTTCGACGAGCGATACGTTTGGGACTGACACGGGTGGGACGGGCCTTTGGCCCTGGATGATCCGGGGGCAGGTTCCCGGGCCTTGCGGCCCGGGCTGATATGGCATGGACCTTCGGTCCTCGACCCGGCATGTAACCGGTGCACCCGATCTTCAGCCCGGGCTGGCATGAAATGGGCCTTCTACCTTCAATCCGCGATGGCCCCGCGCCCTCGGTCCAACGCCTTCGCCGTCTCTCACGACCGTCGGCCGGGCTGGCCCCGCATATTTTTGGCGGTGATCCACACGATGCACACGGGCCTATCGAATCCCAACATCTCCGCCGAAAACCCTTCGCCTTCACCTGAGTCGGGATCTATAGAAAACCATGATTCCCGACACTCCGGCCCGCTCCCAAACCCGTCCGTCCACCCGCGCCGCACTGTTTCTGGCCGCCTGGGCCATGGTCTCTCCCGCAATCGCCGATGACCCCGCCAAGCCCGCGCCCGGCGGCCCGCTTGAGGCAGCCGCCAGCCGTGGCGTCACCGCGCGCGATCCCTCCACGATCGTGAAGGAAGGCGATACCTACTGGTGCTTCTACACCGGGAAGGGCACCCCCTCCCTGCAATCGAAAGACCTGGTGACCTGGAAGCCGGGGCCGCGGGTGTTCGAGAAGGCGCCGGAATGGATCTCCAAGGAGGTGCCGAAGAACGACGGGGTGTATTGGGCTCCGGACCTGCTGAAGGTGGGCGGGCAGTACTTGCTCTACTACTCCGTCTCGAGCTTCGGCGCGATGCATTCGGCGATCGGGCTGGCGACGAGCCCGACGCTCGACCCGGAAAGCCCGGACTTCCGCTGGACCGACCGCGGGCCGGTGGTGCAATCGCGCGACGGCGGGGATTTCAACACCATCGATCCTTCCGTTTTCCAGGATGAGGACGGCAAGCTGTGGCTGTCCTTCGGCTCGCAGTGGAGCGGGCTGAAGCTGGTGGAGCTCGATCCGAAAACCGGCAAGCTCTTGAAGCCGGACGAGCCGATGACGCCGATCGCCGCAGGACAATCGATCGAGGCTCCGTGGATCCACAAGCGGAAGGGCTTCTACTACCTCTTCCTGAACCGCGGGAATTGCTGCGCGGGGGACAAGAGCACCTACCACATCACGGTCGGCCGCAGCCGGGACATCAAGGGTCCCTACGAGGCGAAGGACGGCGCGCTGATGATCGACGGCGGCGGGACCCTGGTGCTGGACATGAAGATCGGCCCGCTGACCGGTCCGGGTCACGCGGGGATCGTGGAAAAGGACGGGAAGAGCTGGTTCAGCTGCCACTTCGAGGCGGACGACCGCATGGGCGGCAAGGCCACCTTGGGCGTGATGCCCATCACCTGGAGCAAGGACGGCTGGCCGGTGGTGACGCCGCCGGAAGGGGCGAAGTGAGGGGAGCCCCGGAGGAGCCGCCGGAAGACAGCCTGGGCAAGCGAAGCGCCACACCCGGGCGGAAGCTCGCCAGGCAGAGGCTCTTTCGCCCCGAAGGGGCAAGCGGGAAATAGCCCGGGGTCAGCGCAGCGCAGGGTGGCCACGCGATTGAAACCGCTCCCCGAAGGGGAGCCGGGAGGCGCTTCAATCCCAAACGTACCGTTCGTCCCATTCCACCCCGTATCGGGTGAGGAGCTTGCGGTATTCCTCCTGGAATCCGGTGACCCGGTGATGCTCCGCCTGGTTCGCGAGGTATTTTTCCAAGGCTTCCCGGTGGGAAGGGCTGATCGAGAACATCCCGTATCCGCCCTGCCAGTGAAACATGGCGAGCCGCGGATCCCGCCGTTTGATCCATTTGGAAGAGCCGATCTTGATTTCCCGCACCAGGTCCGCCGGCGCAAGGGTGCGCGGGTGGGACACGAGCAGGTGGATGTGAGCCGGCACCGAGCCGGCGCAAAGGAGAACGCCCCCGCAATCCGCAACGATGCCGCCGATGTAGGCGTGGAGATCATCGCGGATCTCATCGGAAATGAAGGGTTGGCGGTCCTTCGTGGAGAAGACGAGGTGGACCAGGAGGGAGGCAAGGGATTGCGGCACGTGTGGAGGATGTTAGACCGGGGACACGCGATCAAGACCGGCCTCCCGGCTCCCTTTCAGGGAGCACACGCACCCCCCGGGGGATACCCGGGGTTGCGCTACGCTTACCCCGGGCTACTTCCCGGTTGCCCCTTCGGGGCGGAAGAAGCTGCGATGCCGCGAGGGCCGGGAAGCCTTGCGGCGGTTTTTCACCCGTGATCCGGGATTTCCGGCTCGGCGAGCTGGGCCAGGAGCTGGAGCGATTCCTGCCAGCCCATGTAGCAGGCTTCCACCGGGATCATGGGCGGGATGCCTTCCTGCGTGATATGAATCTCCGTGCCGCAGAAGACCTCGCGCAACTCCACGGTGGTGATCATGGTGCCGGGGAGATTCGGATCCTCGAACTGGTCGTCGTAGCGGAGCTTCTTCCCGGGCTCCATTTCCAGGAACCTGCCGCCGAAGGCATGGCTCTTGCCGGTGCTGAAATTGGTGAAGGACATACGGTAGGTCCCGCCGACCCGCGCGTCCATCTCGTGGACCTTGCCGGTGAAGCCGTGCGGCGGCAGCCACTTGGCCATCGCGTCGGGGTCGATGAAGGCGCGGTAGATGCGCTCCGGCTTGGCGCGGAGCACGCGGTGAAGGCGGACGGTTCCGGCGGCGGTGGCAGTGGAGTCGGACATGATTGGTCAGGTGTTTCGTGGTTTCATGAGGACGACGGATGGCGGCGGGAAATCGGGACAGTTTTGCCGGAAAAAATTCCGGGCGCATCTTTTTTTCCCGAAACCGCCCGGCGCGGGCGGCTCACGGAAAAGTGACGCGCTCGCCCCTTGAAGAATCGTAGTCAGAGCCCATGCTGCAGGCACGATCATGAAAAAGATAGCTCCCATCGTCGCGGGCGTCCTCCTCGGCCTTCTCTTCATCATGGCCTCGGTCATGGTGCTCTTCAAGCTGGCACCGATCCCGGAGATTCCGGAAGGCACGCCGCCGTGGCACTTCATGGCCGCTTTCGGCCCGACGGGCTACATGACCTTCATCAAGGTCCTGGAACTGCTCGGCGGCATCCTGGTGGCGATCCCGAAATCCCGGAACATCGGCCTGCTGATCCTGGGGCCGATCATCGTGAATATCGTCGCGTACAATGCCTTGATCATGGGAGGCGCAGAGCTCTTCCACTGGATGGTGGTGAGCATCGTGGTCCTCGCCCTCTACCTCCTGTGGGTGGAGCGGAAGGCTTTCTGCGGGCTCTGGAAGCGACCTGCCTGAGCCTCCGCAGAATCATGAAAATACGGTGAAGCTGCCGAACAACGTGGCAAATCAGGCGGCTTTGGAATGGGATGCTTCTGTCGCTCGAAGATGCCCGGACTCGGCGACATGCGGCCCATGAAGTTTCTCAAACGCCACCCCTTCCCCGTCTTGGCACGGTTTGACCGGGTAGTGGCGGTTACCTTCGCCTTTCCGGAAGAGGTTTTGTCTTCACTTGTTCCGGAGGGACTGGAAATCGATGGCTACGAGGGATTCGGCTTCGTAACAATCGCACTGGTATGGACGCGCGGGATGCGTCCGGCGGGCTTCCCCGCTTTTCTTGGGCAGGATTTCTTCCTCGCGGGTTATCGGATTTTCACGAGGCTTCGCGATGAATCCGGCCGTCGCTTGCGAGGGCTAAAGATCATCGGCAGCGAGACGGACAAGCGCCGGATGGTTTTCCTGGGCAATCTGATGACCGCCTATCGCTACCGGCAGGTAAAGGTTGCAATCGAGACCCGGGGAACGGAAACACGCGTCCACGCCACCCGGACGGATGGATTCACGATGCTGGATCTGAGCTTCGACGACTGCGGCGGCAATGTCGGCTTGCCCGCGGGTTCGCCTTTTCCGGATTGGCGGACGGCACGGAGCTTCGCGGGGCCGATGCCCTTCACTTTCAGTGCGGAGGGCAAGGATTCCTTCCTCGTGATCGAGGGGAGCCGGGCGGAGTGGGCGCCGCGGCCGGTGGCTTTGAAGCAGTGGCGGGCTGCAATCTTCGACGAGCCGCCCTTGAAAGGGATAGAACCCGTCGCGGCGAATGCCTTCGCGGTGAACGACATCGACTACCGGTGGGAGCGGGGGCGGATCGTGAAACCGGAAAGAGCCGGACGAGCCGGCTCATGACGGAAGGCCACACAGGGATGAAACCGCGCGGACCATGGCAGGGGATGATGTGTATCTTCCGCTTCAACTGGCCATTCTATGTAGGGGCAGGTGTGGTATTTCTCGCCGCGGTTGCCGGTTTGTGCATGCCGGGGCCGGTGCTCGTGAAAACGGCGTGCACGGCGGCGATTGCGGGAGCGGGCTATTTCATCCTCGTCTCGCTCGGGGTTTCCCATGCGATTTACGACCGCTCGGACCTCTACCGGTGGGGTTGGCTGGAGCGCGCGTTGGCGGGCGCGGAACGGGAACATATCGTGGTCTGTCACGCGGGCTTCGATGAAATTTCGGAATCGCTGACGGAGAAGGTGAAGCCTTCGCGGCAGGTGATTCTGGATCATTACGACGCTACCTACATGACCGAGCCCTCCATCCACAGAGCTCGCCGACGTTTCCCGCCCACCGGGGACACCCTGCATGCCCCCTTCGACCAATGGCCGGTGGAGCCGGGGACCACGGATGCGGTCTTCGCCCTGCTGGCGATCCATGAATTCCGCAGCGAGGCTGAGCGGACGGCGTGGTTCCGGGAGGCCCGCCGTTGTTTGAAACCGGACGGCCGGATCATCCTTGCAGAGCACACGCGGGATACCGCGAATTTCATCGCCTTCGGACCGGGCTTTATCCACTTCCACTCCCCCGCGAGTTGGCGGCGCTGCTGGGCTGAGGCAGGCTTGCGGGCCGCGGATGAATTCCGCATTACTCCTTGGGTCCGCATATTCGTCATCATCCCCGCATGACCGATCTCCTCACGCTTCTACTCCGCATCGCCGGCGGCGGGCTCATCCTCCTGGCACTTGTCCACATACCGATGGGCCGGTCCCTGAATTGGAGCGAGGACTGCAGGCGGCTGACGCCGGTGAATGCCGCCATCTTCCATGTCCACACCTTTTTCGTCTGTCTGGTGCTCGTGATCATGGGTCTGCCCTGTCTTCTGGATCCCTCCATATTCCTTGTCCCCACCCGCGCCGGAGCCTGGCTTGCGTGGTCCTTCGCCATTTTCTGGGCGGTGCGCCTCCATTTCCAGTGGTTCGTTTACCAAGCCGACCTCTGGCGCGGAAAACGGCTGGAAACCTCCCTGCACTGGGGGTTTACATTCGTGTGGACCGCGCTGACGGGCGTATTTGCCGCTTGCGGAGCGGTGCAAGCTGGGTGGCTTCAGTGAAGCGGCTGCCGGACCGCGTGAAACCAGCCGAGGCAAAGGAAGAGGACATTCAGGGCCACCATTCCCGGTGCGGAGATGAGGAGGTCGGGTGCCCGGGAAATCTCCAGCGCATTCATGGCGATAATCGCCAGCGTCTGCACGGCGGCACATGTCCGCGGCAGGCGTGCGGTAAAAACCCAAAGGCCCAAAAGAATTTCTCCCAAGCCCACCGCGATGGTGGCGACAGCGGCAAGGTCCTCGCCCAAGATCCGCGCGACGATCATGCGATGCCGCGGGATACCATCGAGGAGCTTGCTATAAAGCCCGTGGAAAATCCAAACGGAGCCGATGAGAATCCTCAAGAGGAGGTGGAGCCGGTGCTGGCGTAGCGGAGCGATGCGGCCCAGCCAAATTACATGTCCTGAAGCATTCCAGCACGAAATGACGGTTCTTCCGGCTAGCTGCCGGGGTGGGCCGCCACGTCGGGCGTTCCGCACATGGGGCAGGCAATTTCGCCCATACGTGGCGGCTCTGCGGCGGCCCTTGCATCCTTCCTCGGCGAATGCCAGAAATCCGTGCCCGATTCCCGCTTATCCGATGAGTATCCGCCGCATTTCCGCCGCCGCGCTCGCCGCGGGCTGTTTCCTTCCCGCCCTGCTTCCGGCCGCGGAGTTCTCCTTCGAGGCCCTCTGCGAAAAGGCCCGCGGGATCGCCGCGAAACCCCATGCCCCCCGCCCTGCCAGGCTGGACGAGTTCTGGGCCGGGCTGAGCTACGACCAGCACCGGGACATCCGCTTCAAGATGGAGTCCGGCCTGTGGTGGGACCAGGGCCCCTTCTCCATCGATTTCTTCCATCCCGGCTGGACCGCAAAGGAGACAGTGGAGATCCACGAGGTGAAAGGCGGGGAAGAGACGCCGCTGGAGTTCGACACCGCGCTCTTCGACTACGGGAAGAACGAGATCCCCGCGGGCACCCCGCCGCCTCCCGGCTACGCCGGCTGGCGCGCGCGCACCCGCCTGAACACCCCGGACTACATGGACGAGTTCCTGGTCTTCCTGGGGGCGAGCTATTTCCGCGCGATCCCGAAGGGCGCGCCGTACGGCCTCTCCGCGCGCGGGCTGTCCG
The DNA here is from genome assembly GCA_965651965.1 of uncultured Verrucomicrobiaceae bacterium. GTDB lineage: Bacteria > Verrucomicrobiota > Verrucomicrobiia > Verrucomicrobiales > Akkermansiaceae > Haloferula. The sequence goes on from CBFGVD010000078.1 coordinate 6,943, forward strand.
TCAACAGCGGCTTGCCCGGCGTGGCGGAGGAGTTTCCCGTTTTCACGGAATTCTATCTCCAGGAGCCGGCCGAGGACGCGAAGACCCTGCCCGCCAGCGCCCTGCTGGAGGGCGAGAGCGTGGCGGGCGCCTACAAGTTCACCGTGACCCCCGGGGAGGAAACCGTGATGGACGTGGAGGCGGAGCTGACCCTGCGCCGCCCGGTGAAACAGCTCGGCCTGGCGCCCTTTTCCAGCATGTTCTGGTTCGGGGAGAATACCCATCCGCGCCCCTACGATTTCCGTCCGGAGGTCCATGACAGCGACGGCCTGCTGATGGAACTGGGGAGCGGCAATCTGCACTACCGCCCGCTGGAGCACACGAAGGATCAATTCCGCCACTGCGTCTTCACCCTGGAGAGCCCGCGTTCCTGGTCGCTGGTCCAGCGCGACCGCTCCTTTTCCTCCTACCAGGATGCGGAGGCCGCCTACCACGACCGGCCGAGCGTGAAAGTGGAGCCCCTTTCCGGCTTCGCGAAGGGCAAGCTGCATCTGATCGAGATGCCGACCATCGACGAGACGAACGACAACGTGATCCTGCTCTGGGAACCGGACCCGGCCCCCGAGGTCGGCAAGCCTTTCCGCTTCCGCTACCGCCTCAAGTGGATGCGCGACCCGGAGCCATCCGGCCTTTTCGCGGTGAAGGCGACACGCGCGGGCAATCCCGTCCAGAAGCCGGACGAGGTGCTGATGACCATCGATTTCGCCAAGCCGCTGAACCCGGAGAAAAAGGCGGGCGACCCGAAGTGGGACGATGCCTCCAAGCTCAAGCCCGTGGTCACGGTGAACCAGCCCGGCGTGAAGCTGATCCACGTGGGCCTGACCGATTTGAGCATGGCGAACGTGAACGACCTGCCGCTCGGGATGGGCAAGAGCAAGGAGGTGCACATGCCCCAGGTGCTGCGCGCTTTCATCGTGCTCGATCCCACCAAGGAAATCCACGACATCGACATGACCTGCGAGCTGCAGGATGAAGACGGCAAGGCCGTCTCCGAGCGCTGGGTGTACCTCTGGAAAAGGACGCACTGAGGAGGCGCGCGATCCCCGTGCTCACAGCCGGGTGAATTTCATCTCCACCCGCCGGTTCAGCGCGCGGCCTTCTTCCGTGTCGTTCGGGGCCACGGGCAGGTCCGGGCCGTGGCCCGCGGTGGTGATGCGCGCGGGATCGATGGAGGCGCCGGCCAGGTAATTCTTGCAGGAGAGCACGCGGCGGAAGGAAAGGTCGCGGTTGAGCGCGGCGCTGCCCTCGCTGGAAGTGTGGCCGGAAAGCAGTATTTCGGCGGCCCGGTTCTCCTTCAGGAAGGCGGCCACCTTGTCCAGCTCCGCGCGGCCTTCCGGGCGCAGTTCGGCGCTGTTCAGGTCGAATTGGATCTTGCCGAGCGTCACCACGTCGCCCTCCTTCACCTCCTTCTCGCTGTATTTCGCCGCGGCGGAGCGCTTGAGGCGAAGTTCCACTTCCTCGCTGGCTTCGCCGCCCACTACATCCACCGTTATCTGCGCGGAAGAATAGCCCGGTGCGGAAGCCTGGATGACCGCGAGACCTGCGGGAACCTTCGCCAGGGTGAAACCGCCGTCCCCGTTCGAACTGCCCCGGGTGAAGCCCACCGCTTCCACCGCCGCCCCGGCAATCGGCTCGCCCGTTTCATCGTCCACCACCCGGCCCGGAACGGTGCCCAGATGGATGAATTCCTTCACGTTCACCATGAGCTTCGCGAAGTCGAAGGCGAAGCCGTCGCCCGCCTTTGTCTGCGGGTCGTCGATGAGGATGCTCAGCGTGTCTCCCTTCAACTGCTCCAGCATTTCCTGGGTGAAGCGGACATAGATCACCTTGCCGATCGGTCCCGTCTGCAGCAGCGCGTTGAGCGTCTTTTCCATTTCCGGAAAGCGGACGCCGTTGAAACTCGCCTGGAAGCGGCTCTTGAATTCCGGGGCCTGGAAATCGTCCACCATCAGGCAAAGCACCGCGTCGCGGATCTGGATATCCTTCAAGGAATCAAGCGGGATGACGAGCGGGCTGTTCTTCAGCGGCCGGTCCGCGGGATGGTAGTCGAAGGAATAGCCATCCTGGCCCGCGGGCAGATTCTCGCCCGTATAGCCGCTGCCGATCAGGATCCGGTCGGTGGGCGCGGGATCCTCCGGGGAGGGCTCGAAGGGGAAGCCGTGCACGTCCGTGGACTTGCCGGAAAAGGGGTCGAAGTCCTCCGGGAAACCGAAGCCCAGGTTATCGATGTCGCCGGTGCGGATGACCCGCTCCGCTTCCTTCGTGTCTTTGAGCACGACACTCCGCGCCGACCAATCGCCGTCCTCCGGAGTCGTGCGGGCAAAAACGGGCGCAAGGAGCAAAGACAAGGCCAAGGGGAGGAAAGCGGGCGAGCGCATGGCATAACCCTCTATCACCCCGGGGAGGATGCGCAAGCCCGCTCCAGCCCGCTCTTTCCACCCTATGCCGGCAACCGGAAACCGGCGGATTCGTCCTCCATTCCGGGAAAGCAGCGGAGGAAATCCGGGTCCGCGGGGGCCTCGATTGCCAGCGGTTCGCCGCTCCAGGGGTGGATCAGGCGGAGCACCTTCGCCTGGAGGAGCATGCGCGTGCCGGTCCCGAGGATCGCACCCAGTTCGTTGCAGCGGTCGCTGCCCGCGTAACGGTAATCTCCCACGATCGGCAAACCCGCCTCCAGGAGATGGCGGCGGATCTGGTGGAAGCGGCCGGTGAAAGGAGATGCCTCCAGCAAGGAAAGCCCGAGGCCGGGCCCGCCGGGGAAGCCCGCGGCCGTGGCGATGCGCCGGAAATGCGTGCGCGCGGGCAGCACGGGGTCTTCCGGACACTTCCGCAGCGGGGTTTCGCAGAGCCACTCCTCCGGCGCGGTGCCGCACACCGCGGCCAGATACGTTTTTTCCACCCGGCGCTGCTCGAAGTCCTGCTGCACGATGCCGCAGGTGCGCTTGTCCCGCGCGAAGATCAGCACCCCGGAAGTCGGCCGGTCCAGGCGGTGCAGCACGTACACGTTCTGGCCCAGTTCGTCCCGCACGCGCTTCATGGCGATCCGTTCCGGAGGGTCTTCATCCCGCCCCGGGTGCACGATCATCCCGGCGGGCTTGTCGATCGCGACGAGATATTCGTCCAGGTAGAGGATGCGTAGCGGCGCTGCGTTCATGCTTCATCCGGCCAGAGTCCGGG
>CBFGVD010000079.1:0-10144 GCA_965651965.1 uncultured Verrucomicrobiaceae bacterium
AACCACCCCCCGGCAGTTCCCGAGCACCCACTCGCGGATGCCGGAGAAGCCGGAATCGTGCATCAGGTAGGAGGCGGCCTTGAAGTAGGCCACGCTGCCGCCGTAGGAGGAGATCCAGCTCCGGAAGGAAGAATTGAAGCCGCTGTTCGAGAGATCGCCGGAGACGTAGATGGCCCGGCGCGAGCCGCCGCCCGGCAGGCGGAAGCGGATGTCCACTCCGGGCCGCCCCGCCGCGCTGATGGACTCCACGCTTTCCACGGTGGCATCCATCAGGGCCAGGCTGGCCAGCAGGATCGGGGTCACGCCGGGCATCGGACCGCCCGCGAGATCGCCTTTCATGTCCTTGGTGATGAAGTAGCCGTGCTTGAGCTGGGAATCCATCGCCGTCTCCAGGCGGTTCAGGGCGGCCATCACCGCGGCGGGGTCGGCATTTTCCAGGTCGGGCAGCCCTCCGGCCGGTTCCAAGCCCAGCAGCACGTAGTTCGAAGCCTGCGGGAAAAGCGCCGTGGCATGGAGCAGGTCCGGCCCGCCGAAGGGGTAGAGCAGCACCCGCGGGTTGCCGAGCACCGGTTGCAGGTTCGCCGCGGACCAATCCCGCTGGCGGCCGGTGCGCTTGGAAGCGAAGACGCGCCACTTCATCGCCATGTCTTCGGAGTGAGCCTGGTAGGCTCCCGTCTGCTGCATCTGGGAGAGCACCGCGCCGCGCTGCACCGGCCGGCCGGCCAGGAAGCGCGCGATGTCGTCCGCGCGGGCGTCGCCTTGCGCCGGGGTGAAGGCTTCCGGCCCGGGGGCCAGGGTACGGGTCTGGCCGCGCTCCGGCGCGGGCGAACAGGCGGCGGCAAACAGCAGCGGAAACAGCAGCGGAAACAGCAGGAGTCGTTTCATTTTCGGAGGCGTTTGAGCGGGAACCAGATCAGTGCGAAAAAAAGCGTCACGCCGGCACCGATCAGGGTGGTCTTCCAGTCCTTGGCGGCGGAATACACGATGATGAATCCCGCCATCCCCAGGAAAATCAAGGGAGGAAGGGGATAGAGGGGGACCTTCACGGGCCTGGGCAGCTCCGGCGAACGGAAACGCAGCACCATGCACCCGGCCACCACCAGGGAGGTGGATATCGTCAGGCCCACCTGCGTGATTTCCATGAGCTGCTGCAGCTTGCCGGAGAACAGCGTGACCAGCAGCAGCGCGACGGCGATCTGGAAGGCCAGCGCCAGGTGCGGGACATCCCGCCGCGGCGCGAAAAAGGACAGGGAGTGCATTTGACGCCCCATCGCCGCCAGGACCCGCGGCCCCGCCCACAGCAGCGCGCTGGCGGAGGCAAACAAACCGAGGGCGAAAAGGCCGGAAATCATCCGGGCCGCCTCCGCCCCGAAAAGCGAGACCGACGCGATATGCCCCACCGCTTCCTGCCCCCGGAGCGCGGCGACCGGAGCCGAGTGCAGGAAGGAGGCATTCAGGCCGACGTAGAGCACCGCCACGATCACGGTGCCCCACAGCAAGGCCCGGCGCACCGTGTGCCGCGGATCGTGCCATTCTTCCAAGCCGTACACGGCGGCGTTCCACCCGGTGTAGGAATACGTCACATACAGGAGCGAAACCGCGAAGGCCGGGGTGAAGATCGAGGGTCCATCCGTTTTCCAATCCGGAGCCCAGCGGATGTCGCCATCGCCCGGCAGCATCCAGGCGGCCGCGATGAAGACGAGCAGCAGCAGGAGCTTCAGGGAGGTGGCCGTCACTTGAACCCGGGCGCTGGTGCGGGTGCTCACGGAATGGGCAGCCGCACCGAGCAGGATGACCCCTGCCGCCGCGTGCTGGACCGGCACCGCCTCCCAGGCCTTGTGCAGGTATTCGCCGAAGGCCAGCGCGGTGATGGCGGTGGGAGCCGCGAATCCGGCGAAGGCCGACAGCATCCCCGCCATGAACCCCAGGCTCGGGTGGTAGATCGATCTGAGGAAATGATACTCTCCCCCGGACCGCGGCAGCAGCGCCGCCACTTCGGCATAGCACAAGGCTCCGCAGAGCGCGATGAAGCCGCCTAGCGCCCAGAGGAAAAGGATCTGCGGCGCGGAATCCAGATCCACCAGTTGAAACCCCAGGGAGGTGAAGACCCCCGTGCCGATCATGCTCGCGACCACCAGTGCGGTCGCGGCGAAGGTCCCGGCTCGTTTCTCCCCAGCCACGGTCTAACTGTTTCCCGAAACGGGCGCTTCCCGCAACGTGCTTTCCTGGGATTGTTTATTGTTCATTTGAACAATAATATTGCCCCGGGGCCCGGATTTGCCAGGATCGGGCCATGAATCCGCCACGCGGCCGGGGCGCGCTGGAAAATACCCTCAACCGCTTCGAGGCCCTCCATGTCGAGACCGATGGGGATGCATGGGTCGAGGACGACCCCAGGCCGGTGCGGACCGTCTTCCTGCGGGACGACACCCGATCCGTGATCAACAAGGTGGAATCCGAGGACCTTCGCTTCGAGCTCAGCGTCAACCCCTATCGCGGTTGCGAGCATGGCTGCGCGTATTGTTACGCGCGCACCTATCACGAGTACCTCGGCTTTTCCGCGGGCTTGGATTTCGAGTCGAAGATCGTGGTGAAGACGGAGGCGCCCCGGCTTTTGGAGGAGGCCTTGGCCAGGCCTTCCTACAAACCCGCCATGATCGCGATGAGCGGCGTCACGGATTGCTACCAGCCGGTGGAGCGGAAGCTGGAAATCACCCGCGGCTGCCTGGAGGTGATGGCGCGCTTCCGCCAGCCGGTGGGACTGGTCACCAAAAACGCGCTGATCGTCCGGGACATCGACCACCTGGCGGAGCTGGCGAAACACCGCGCCGTCTGCGTCTATATTTCCGTCACCACGCTGGACCCGAAACTCGCCCGCATCCTTGAGCCGCGGGCCTCTTCCCCGCGCGCGCGGCTGGAAGCGATGCGGCGGCTCGCCGATGCCGGGATTCCCGTCGGCCCGAGCGCGGCACCGATGATTCCGGCCATCAACGACGATGAATTGCCCGCCATCCTGGCGGCCTGCCGGGAGGCGGGGGCGGGCTTCGCTTCCTACACGATGGTGCGCCTGCCGGGGGCCGTCTCGCAGGTTTTCGGGGCATGGCTGGACCGCCATTTCCCCGATCGCAAGGAGAAGGTGCTGAACCGCATCCGCGCCGCCCGGCACGGGAAGCTGAACAGCTCCGGCGGCCCCGACCGGATGCGCGGCAGCGGCGAGCCAGCGGGACAATTGCAGGCGCTTTTCCACGCCTCCTGCCGCCGTCTCGGCCTGGCGACCCGCCCGCCCCCGCTGAGCACGGACGCCTTCCGCCGCGTCCTGCCCGGCCAGGGGGAGTTGTTTTGAGATTCCGGCTCGGGGAATGGCCCGCCCTCAAGGGCCTTTCCGGATTTCCCCGGGCGTCCGCCCCGTCACCCGTTTGACGAAACGACAGATTTCGTCGCCCCCGGAGAAGCCGCAGTGCTCGGCCAGGCGCTCCAAGGTCCAGTCCGTGCGTTTCAGCAGATCGCCGATGCGGGCGGAGCGCACGCGGTCCACCTCTTGCTTCGGCGTGCGGCCCAGGGTCGCGTGGAAGCGCTGCCGCAGTTGCTCGCGGGAGGCACCCACCTCCCGGCATAGCAGGTCCGTATCGATCGGCAGGTTCAACGGCCGGCTGCGGATGAAATTCATCGCGCGGGTGACCACCGGGTCCGGCAATTCCACGCGTCCGGTGGATTCTCGCACGGTGATGCCCGGCGAGGGCGCGAGAATCCGGGTATCGGACGGGAAGTCTTCTCCTTCCATCATCCGCATCAGCAGCTCCGATGCCGCCTTGCCGATCTCGCGCCCCGGGAAGCGGACGCTTGTCAGCGCGGGCGTCGTGGCGTGGCAGAAGATGATGTCGTCGCTGACGCCGATGACCGGCACGTCCTCCGGTACGCGCAGGCCGGCTTGCTTCAGCGCCCGTATCGCGATGACGCCCGAAATGTCGTCCTTCGCGAAGAGGCCCGCGGGCGCTTGCAACCCCGCCATGAGCCGCCACGCCATTTGCCCGACCTGCCGCGCGCGGATCTTCGGGGGAAACGAGGAGGACGGTATTTCCAGCACGCGGCATTCCCGCCCTTCTTGCCCGAGCCTTTCCCGGAAGCCTTCCAGGCGCTCCCGGGAGTAAGCGCGCGCCGGATCATGCAGGAAGGCGAAGGCCCGCAAGCCCAGGCCCAGCAGATGTTCGGCGGCCAGCTTGCCTGCCGCCCGGTTGTCCAGGGTCACGCGCGGGAAAAGCACCCCCTCCGCCGGTTCCTCCGCGCTCAAATTCACCACCTTGATGCCGTTTTTCTTCCACGCCGCCGCCTCCCCGGGCGTGTAGCGGAAGACAAGCAGGCCGTCGCCCTGCCAATGCTCGTCGATCGTCACCGAAGGCAGGTCGAAGCCGCTGGGCTGCACGAATTCGAGTTCGAAGGAGTGCCCCTCCCGTATGAAATCGAGGATGCCTCCATAGATCCGGTTTCCGAAACCTTGGGCCCAGTCCGGCATGCGGATCCCCACGCGCCGGGGACGGCGCAATGATGCGGAAGTGCCGGGGTTCATATGGCGGATTTGATAGGGTCCTTGGCAAAAACTCAATCCCCCGAATGTAACAAGCGGTTTGCGGATTCGCCGGTCTGCCCGGGGAATCGGTAGGCCGATTTCCCTGTTTTCAAGGGCATCCGGCCGGTCCGGTCAGGGCGGCGGGCATGGGACCCGGCATTGCCGAATTGCCAATCATTCTTGCGATAGTCCTATCGCCCCCCGGGTGCGCCGCCTCCAGGCTGGAGGAAGTTCCCATGTTCTTCCGCTCCTTCTTTTTCCTTGTTCTCCTGATTCCGGCGTCCGCCCATCCCGCGGGCCCGCAACCGGTTCTGGCGTATGATTTTTCCCGCACCGCACTGGCGGCGGCGGGGGGGAAGCCGGTGCTCAAGCCGCGCTTCGGTCCCTTGCTCGAGCTTTCCGGAGTGCCGCTTGAGGAGGAAACCAAAGGAAAAGGGATGAGGTTTGCCGGCTTGGACCAGCCCCACCGCATCGCCGCGGAGGGAGAAGCGCTCCACAAGTTCCTGCCGGCGAGGGAATTCACCCTTGCGGCCTGGATCTCGATCGACCGGCCGCAGCAGTACGGGGCGGTCTTTTCCGCACTGGACGATCGCGGCGGCGCGGAGCGCGGGCTCGCTCTCGGCTACAACGAAAGCAAGCCTTGCGTCGCTCTCTCCACCAAGGGCGCGGACGACGGCGATGGCAAGCTCACGTACCTGACCTCTTCGAAGCCGTGGAAAACCGGCCAGGTGCACCAGCTCGTGGCGACTTATGACGGTAGCACCCTGACCCTCTATCTGGACGGTGAATCCGTCGCCACCACCACCGGGCAAAAAGGAGAGGTCCTCTGGCCGGAGGACGTCCAAGCTTGGCTCGGCGGCTACCGCGACGGGGATGAAAACTATCCTCACGCGGGGCGCCTGGTGGATTTCCGGCTCTATCACGCCTGTGCGAATCCCGAGTGGGTGAAGCACGATCTGGAGCACCACGGAGAGTTGCTGCGCCAGCCCGCGGACGGGCCGCCCCCGGTGGAGCCCGCCGTTGTCGTGCAGCCCTACCTGCAATGGATCACCCGAAACGAGGCCACGATCCGCTGGGAGACGAACTTTCCCTGCATCGGTACCGTGAACTGGGGCGAGGACCACGCCTGCGGCACGGTGATCGCGGAAAGCGAACCGAAGCTTTTCCATGAAGTGGAGCTCACCGGCCTGGAGCCGGAGATGCTCTATTACTACCGCACCTCCTCCCCCGCGGATGGGGAAAACGTGCTCGCTTCCCGCCGCGGCACCCGGGTGGAGACCGCCGTTTCCACTTTCCAGACGGCGAACAGGCCGGAGACGCCCTTCGGGTTCGTGGTGCTTTCCGACACGCAACGCCAGCCCGGGGTTTCGGGAGCATTGGCCAAGGCGGCCTGGGCGTTGCGCCCGAATTTCGCGGTGATCGCGGGCGATCTCGTCGATGCCGGGAACGCGAAATGGCAGTGGGAGCGGCAGTTCTTCGCCGCCCTGCATCCGCTCGTTTCCCGCGTGCCCTTTTACCCCGTCCTCGGGAACCACGAGGTGAATACGGATTACTACTACGACTACATGAGTTTGCCCGCCCCGGAGTATTTCTACACCTTTACCTTCGGGAATACCCAGTTCTTCATGCTGGATACGAACCGGGACGTACGGCCCGGCACCGAGCAGCATGCCTGGCTGGAGAAGGAACTCGCGGCCTCCACCGCACGCTGGAAGGTCTGCGTCCACCACCAGCCGCCTTTCTCCTCGGACGACGACTACGGCAACAACTGGAAGGCTCCGATCAAGCGCGCCACCCTGGGCGACGAAAAATCCAAGCCGCTCGTGGCACTCTACGACAAGCACGCCGTCGATATCGTCTGGACCGGCCATGTCCACAGCTACGAGCGCACTTGGTTGATCCGGAACGGCAAGCCGGTGGAAAAGGATGGCACGCTCTACATGATCACGGGCGGCGCGGGAGGGCCCCTGGAAACCCCCGGACCGTACCGCCCGGGCTTCCAGCGGCACCTGAAGCACGGCCACCATTTCTGCTATGTCACCGTCCATGGCGGCGAGTTCGATATCAAGGCTTACGACCTCGAAGGCCGGCTCTTCGATCAGGTCACCCTCCGGAAACCATGAGATCCGCGGAATGCCCGCTTGAATCCGAACGCAGGAAATCCTCAAATTCATATCATTCCGTGAAATCATCGCAGCCGCATACCGCCATCGTCGGCGCAGGCATCGTCGGTCTGGCCCATGCCTGGGCCGCGGCCCGTGCCGGGCATCGCGTGACGGTCTTCGAGCGCTCGGACAAGGCGCGCGGCGCCTCCGTGCGGAATTTCGGCATGTGCTGGCCCGTCGGCCAGCCGCCGGATCATTTCGCGACCGCACTCCGCAGCCGGGAGCTCTGGCTGGAGTTCGTCCGCCGGACCGGGGCATACGCCCGCCGGACCGGCAGCGTCCATGTGGTGGGCCGCGACGACGAGGCGGCCGTCCTTGAGGAGTTCGCGCGTGCCGCCCCGGATTTCGGTTACAGCGTGGAGTTGCTCACGCGGGAGCAGGTCGAGGAGCGCTGTCCCGGCGTGCGCAAGGGCGCTGCCGCGGCGGGGCTTTTCAGCGGCACGGAGATCAATGTGGACCCCCGCGAGGCGCTTGCCCTTTTGCCGCCGTTCCTCCGCGAGCACCACGGCGTGCGCTTCCATTGGGGCACGGCCGTGACGGCCGTGGCGGATGGGAAACTCTTCACCGCGGGCGGGGAGAGCCATTCCTTCGACGAGGCTTTCATCTGCTCCGGCCATGATTTCAAGACCCTCTTCCCGCAGCTCTTTGCCGCGAGCCCGCTGAAACCCTGCAAGCTCCAGATGATGCGCACCGTGCCGCAGCCGGAAGGCTGGGACCTCGGTCCCATGCTCGCCAGCGGCCTCTCCCTGCGCCAGTACGCGAATTTTTCCATCTGCCCCACGCTCGCGGAGGTGAGGGCCCGCGTGGCCCGCGAGATGCCGGAACTCGACCGCTACGGCATCCATGTCATGGCCTCTCAGGATCGCTTCGGCGCGATCGTGCTGGGCGATTCCCACGAGTATGGCGGGGACATCGAGATTTTCGACAAGGCGGAGATCGACAATCTGATGCTGCGCGAGCTTCACAAGCTCTTCGACTTTCCGGACTGGACCATCGCCGAGCGTTGGCACGGTATCTATGCGAAGCACTTCGGGGACGTGGAGTTTCGCGCGCAGCCGCTGCCGGGCGTCCACATCGCCACCGGCACCAGCGGCTCCGGCATGACCATGTCCTTCGGCCTGGCCGACCGCTTTTTCGCGGGCCGCGAAGCCGCCGTCTGACCTCCCTTCCCATCCTTTTATCCCATGATTGAAGTCAACGGGCGCACCTGCAAGCTGCCGCCGGATCCCGCTGCGGTGATTTGCCTGGACGGCTGCGCGGACGAATACTTCTCCGCGGCGCGCCGCAGGGGCCCGCCGTCATCGCGGAGGTGCCGCGCGATGCGGAAATGGCGGCCCTGGAGGGCTTCGGCCCGCGGGCGCCCCTCATCCCCGTCCTCGACCCCGATGATGCCATTTCATTTCACAACTCCGGCCCCCAGGGCTTGAGCAGCGCGATTGTCACCAGGAATCTCTCGCTTGCCATCAAAGCATGCAAGGAACTCAAGAGCGGCAGGACCAATGTCAACGAGGTGCCCGGCTACCGCCTGGAGCTCACGCCCTCCGGCGGGACCCGGGATTCGGGCCCCGGGGTCAAGGAAGGCGTGATCGGGGCGACACGCTTCTGCACCTGCGAAACGAGCTGGTCCCTGTCCTGGTAAGATGAAAACGACAATGGAAGCGCAGCGGACGATAGAAACCAAACCCGGAACCATCGCCGCTTCGCCTCCTCCCTTGTCGTTGCAAACGCGGATGGTCGTGCTGACCTACCTCGCGTACTTCTTTTATTACTTCACCCGGAAGCATCTCGGCGTCACCACGAGCACGCTGGTGAATCAAGGTTTTTCGGAAGAGCTGATCGGCTGGGTACAGACTGGCTACGGCGTCTGCTACGCCATCGGCCAGTTCACCAGCGGGGCCCTGGGGGACAGGATCGGGCCCCGGCTCGGCCTCTCCGTGGGCATGATACTCTCGGCGGTCGCATCCATGGCTTTCGGGATATTTCCCTTCGTCGGGGTGCTGGCGATTTGCCTGACCTTGAACGGCCTCTTCCAAGCCACAGGCTGGCCGAATTGCTGCAAGGTGGTGACCCTCTGGGTCAGCGACACGAAGCGCGGGCGCGTCATGGGCTTCTGGCTGACCTGCTACATCTTCGGCAGCTTGGCGGCCAACGTGGCGGCCGGCTACATCCTGGATCACTTCGGCTGGCGGCAGGTGTTTCTTTTCACGGGCCTCGCGGTGCTTGCCGTCGGAATCGCCCAAGCCTTTTTCCTCATCGGAAAGCCCGAGAATGCAGGCTACTCCTTCGGCAGGACGGACGTGCCGGCGGGCGAGGAGAAAAATCAGGGAGAGGGCTTCATGCGCATGATCCGGGAGCCCGCGGTGTTGTTGCTGGGCTTCAGCTATACAGGCCTGAAGGTCGTCCGCTATGCGTTCTTCGCCTGGCTGCCCTACTATCTGGCTACCGCCGTCGGGATGGGCGATGCACAATCCGCCTACGTCTCGAACGGCTTCGAGGTAGGCGGCGTTGCCGGACTTCTCGTCGGAGGGGTGGTGGCGGATCGCTTGTTCCCGAAGAACCGTTGCCGCCTGGCCTTCCTGTCGCTGCTGGGTATGGTTGCCGCCCTGGTCGCGTACCGCATGGGCAGCGCCACCGGAGGCCTGTGGGGAAACGTGGCCGGCCTGGCCGTGATCGGCTTCTTCCTCTACATTGCGGATGCCATCATTTCCGGTACCGCGGCCCAGGACATCGGCGGTGCCGGCAGCGCCGCTTCTGCCGCCGGGATCATCAACGGCATCGGCTCGACGGCACAGCTCTTCGCGGGCTTTCTGCCCATCGCGATCAAGCAGCACTGGGGCTGGGACGGAGTCTTCGTGTGCTTCATCGTCCTCGGGGTGATCTCGAGCCTGATCGTCCTTCCGCTGGCCCTGCGCCAGAAGGTCGGGCGGGCGGTCTGATCAAGCATCCAGCAGCGCCTTCGCGCGGGCGATCTTTTCCGCGTCCGCCGTCCGCCGCTCGTATTCGCCCGGCACGGAGGCAGCCCCCATCGGGATTTCAGGCCTGCGGAAGGTCATCGGGCTTTCCCGGAGGCTCCGCGCGGAAAGATGCACCTGGTTCGCGCCGGTGGCTTTCACGATTTCCGCGATCCGCTCCACCGTCACCCCCCCGCCCGGCAGGATGTCCAGCCGCTCGTCCGCCTGCTTCACCAGCGCCGCGATGACATCGAGCGCGTCCGTGACCGCGGGCTTGCCACCGCTGGTCAGGATCCGCTCGAAGCCGAGCCCTGCGATCTGCTCCAGCGATTCCGCCAGGTCCCTGCTCACGTCGAAGGCCCGGTGAAAGACCGCGGGCAGGCCGTTGCACACCTCCAGCAGGGTTTCCGCCGCCGCCACATCGATGCCCCCGTCCGGCGAAAGGCAGCCGAAGACCACCGCGT
>CBFGVD010000080.1:0-10113 GCA_965651965.1 uncultured Verrucomicrobiaceae bacterium
CTGATCTCCTGCGGCGGCAGCAGATCGGGAACTTTGAAGTCGGTCTTCGAGGGATCGGCCATCAGTGCGAACGGGTCGTACGCCTTCCCCAGAAAACCCCCCGCCTGACCGTTCGGCATGTTGCCGCCGCCCCGGCCCATCCCGAGCAACATGCGAAGCCGGTGGTCTTCTATGGCACGTCCATCGTGCAGGGCGGCTGCGCCTCGCGTCCCGGCATGGCCTATCCCGCGATTCTGGGCCTGGAAAAATCCCGCAAGGAAGCCGCCAAGCTCACCGCGGAAGCTCTGGAAGCGCTCGCGCCCTTTGGAAAGAAGGCGCAGCGCCTGCGCGAAATCGCAGAATATTTGCTGAAGCGGGAATATTAACCACCGTGAACCACTGATTTTGAAGTCCATGTGAATTTTTTGTGGTGACAATGTATTTTTGTTGGCGGTGGCGGATCGCTTGTCTTCAAAAAAGTCACCATGAAAAATCCCCTCGTCCTTTTGTCATTTCTCGCCGCGCTCCATGCTCCCGCACGAGCGGGGGCGGCGGTGGTGGAGACCTTCGGCGGCATCCAGATCGCGGCGACCGGGGATCCGGAGGCTGCAATTAGCTCGCAAATCAACAATAACGCGGGGGATTTCGAGCGGCGCTACTTCGGCATATCCCATGGCGGCGGCCGGATGGAGACGACGGCGGAGGGCAACGGCTTGCACTACAGCTTCGAATCGTGGATGGCGACCGGCTCGAACACGCTCGGCTATTTCACCTACCGCTCCGATAGCGAGGATCCCGTCGATCTGATGGGCAACGGCGAGAATGTCCTGCGCCTGACTTTCTCGGATCTCACCCTGCTTCAGACGATTAGCTTCCAGATCAATATTTATTCCGCCACGGGAAGCGATTCGCTGCAGGTGTATCTTGCGGAAGGCACGCGGGGCACGGCGGTTCTGGACATTCCGTTCTCGGAGTTCGAGGGCGTCGATTTTTCCCGGATCGAAGGAGTGGGGATGTCGGGCGGGCGTTTCAGCTCCGGCACATCCTTCGTACTCGATTCGATCACCACCGTGCCGGAGCCATCGTTAGCATCCCTGGCCGTGCTCGGCGGCCTCGGGATGCTGCGCCGCAGGAGGTAATCCGGAATCCGGGGGAAAGGCCGCCTCTGCCCCTTCATCTTCGCGCCACCGTCACCTTCACGATCCTGCCGGTGAAGGCGTTGGCATTCGGTTTGTAGTCGGGCGAGACGTTGGTTTCGGCATCAAGCCCCACGTCCGCCCCTTCGTCGCCGGAAAAGGCGAAGGGTTGCGTCTTGGGAATCCTGGCCTCCGCCACCTTCTCGCCGTCCACGCTCAGGATGGATTTTCCTCCGGTCCCCGGTTTCGCGTCGTCCGGGATGAATTCGTAAGCGATCACGTGTTTGCCAGCCCCCAGCGGCTGCGGGCCGCCGATGTTCGTGCGCTCGATGGCGAACCAGTTGTATTCGTGGTGCGGCTTGCCCTCCTTCAGGTAGAGCGTCCAGCCGCCGAAATATCCGGCCTGGGCGATGATCACGCCGCTTTCGGCCGGGTCCTCCAGCTCCACTTCGGCTTCGATGGTGTGATGCACGCCCTTCACGTTGATGAAGGCGTTCTCCATCATCCCGATCATTCCCGGATAGACCGTCAGCGATTTCCGCCCGCCGAGCAGGTCCGGCCGCCCGGCGATGGCGGGGTTGAAGCGCTCGGACCGGCGGTCGTCGATCGGGAAGACATGGTTGCGCAGCGCCTCCCTGTGGAAGATCTGCTGCAGTTCCGCCAGTTTCGCGGGGTTCTCCCGCGCGAGGTCCGCCGCCTGGCTGAAATCCTCGTCCACGTGGTAGAGTTCCCAGACGTCTTTCTCCAGCGGCGGGAGCTCGGCCATCAGCCAGGGGATGGAGTGCCGGGTGCAGGCGACCCAGCCCTCGTGATAAATGCCGCGGTTGCCGAACATCTCGAAATACTGGGTGCGCCGGCGGCCGGGTGCATCCGCGGATTCCGCCGAGTAGAGCATCGAGACCCCGTCCATCGGGCGTTGCGGGATGCCGTTGACGGTCTTCGGCTGCGGGATGCCGGCGGCTTCCAGGGCGGTCGGTGCCACATCCACCACGTGGTGGAACTGGCTGCGGATCCCTCCCGGGGATTTCAAGCGCGCCGGCCAATGAAGCACCATGCCGTTGCGCGTGCCCCCGAAGTGGCTGGCCACCTGCTTGGTCCATTGGAAGGGGGTGTTTCCCGCCCAGGCCCAGCCGATCGCGAAGTGCGGGAAGGTCTCCGGCCCGCCCCAGTCCTCGATGTGATCCATCATCTGCTCCGCTTTGCCGATGATCCCGTTGAGCGCCATCATCTCGTTGTAGGTGCCCTCCGGCCCGCCTTCGGCGCTCGCGCCGTTGTCGCCCACGATGCAGAAGAGGAGGGTGTTGTCGAGTTCGCCCATGGCTTCGAGCCGGGACACCAGGCGGCCGACCTCGTGATCGGTGTGCTCCGCGAATCCGGCGAAGGTTTCCATCTGGCGCTCGAAGAGCCGCTTCTGGTCCGCGTTCATGTCCTCCCAAGCGGGGATCTCCTTCGGCCGCGGGGTGAGCTTCGCGTCCGCCGGGATCACGCCGAGCGCCTTTTGCCGGGCGAAGGTATCCTCGCGCAGCTTGTCCCAGCCGCCATGGAATTGTCCTTTGTATTTCGCGATCCATTCCTTCGGGGCGTGGTGCGGGGCGTGCGTCGCTCCGGTGGCGAAATACAGGTAAAAGGGCTTGTCCGGCGTGAGCGATTGCTGGGCGCTCACCCAGTTGATCGCTTTGTCCGTCATGTCCGCGGTGAAATGGTAGCCCGGCGTCTGCGGCAGTTCCACCCGCGTCACCCCGTCGAAGATGGCGGGTGCCCACTGGTTCGTCTCCCCGCCGATGAAGCCGTAGAATTTGTCGAAGCCGGATCCGGTCGGCCAGCGGTCGTAGGGGCCGGAGACGGAAACCTCCCAGGGCGGGGTCTCGTGATATTTCCCGAAAGCTCCCGTGCTGTATCCATTCTGCCGCAGGATCTCCGCCAGGGTGGTGATGGATCGGGGCCGGATGCCCGTATTGCCGGGGAAAGCGGTGGCCAGCTCCATGATCGCGCCCGCGTTGTTCGGGTGGTGATTGTGCCCGGTCAGCAGCGCCATCCGCGTGGGGCTGCACAGGGCGGTGGTATGGAAGCGGTTGTACTTGAGCCCCTTGGCCGCGAGCTTTTCCAGGACCGGCATGTGGATCGGCCCGCCGAAGGC
Organism: uncultured Verrucomicrobiaceae bacterium; assembly: GCA_965651965.1. Lineage (GTDB taxonomy): Bacteria > Verrucomicrobiota > Verrucomicrobiia > Verrucomicrobiales > Akkermansiaceae > Haloferula. The sequence goes on from CBFGVD010000080.1 coordinate 3,253, forward strand.
CGAACTGTGGCCGAAGCCGATATCGTCGATCAATACGATCAGCACGTTCGGCGCGCCTGGGGGCGGCTTAACCTCGAATCGCGGCGGCGCGGTGGCATTGCGCGCGTCGGGGATATCGATGGCGGGCGGTTCCGGCTCGGCGATCGGCAGGATCGTGCGGTCGGGGCCGCCGCCTTCCGCGGCACCGGCGGAGAGAGGGGAGACCGCGATCAACGCGATCCCGGCAAGCAGGGGGAGGGGGGCAGGTTTCATGGGATGTCTTTGTTGCGGTGCAGACCGCCGGCGGGGGGGCGGCATGCGGCCGGATTGGGGCTACCCGGACGATAGCGGGGGGAGAGGCCGGATTTCTACAAACAGGGTTCCGCCCGCGGGAAAACGGCGGGTAGCCGGGAGTTAGGGCCAAGATAAGCAATATGCCACCGCGCCCGCGGCGTCAAGCACGCGGCAGCCGTTGGCAGCCGTTGGCAGCAAGGGAACCCCAATTTCGCCGAACTATTTTACTTTTGCGGAAAGGGCCGAGTGAACTAATCAAACGCATGCTTAACCTTTCAAGGTGGTTCAGGAGTCCACTTGCCGGCGCATCGTTCCTGATTTGTGCCGTCCTGGGAGGTGGTGACGCCCAGGGGGTCACCATTACGGTTTCAGGAAGCTTTGAAATCACGGAAATTAACACCTCCCTCGGCCCGGGGCAGATCGTGGAAGGGGATCGCTTCAATTTCACCCTCACGATGGATGGCTCGGTTCAAGGCGACGGTCAGCCACGGTTCCCGCAAGCTAAGTATACTTTCGAGGATGTTGTGACCTCCGCGATTGTAACCCGTGACCCCGGCAATACCGGCATTTTCGACCCCGGCTTTCTCTCGCTGATCGGTAGCGAGGCTTCAGGCATCACCTCCGACACTATCGATGCATTCGGCATCAATGCCTATTTTGATGGGTTCGGACCCATCGAGGGCGAGAGCCAGTTTGCCCTGCTCATTATGATATCGGCATCCGTCGGTACTGCTTTTGACCCCGCTAGGCCGGTCGACACTTCCTTGGAAGATTACTGGAGAACTCCCTCCTCTCTGGAAGATTACGACGGCACCGAGTTGTATGCCGCCTTGGGAAGGCCCTACACAAGCGATACCAGGGGAACCTACTCCTCACTGGCAGTAGCGATACCTGAGCCTGGAACGGTGACGATGCTCATGGGCGCAAGCGTCCTCGGCGCCCTCGTCCGCCGCCGCCCCTTCCGGAAGTAAGAGGCTGTCTGGAATGGCGCATGGCTTGGCGCCGAGCTGCCAGCGGGTCCGAAACCCATCAGCAAATCTGACGGAGACCTCTTTCTTTTGCGCCAGTCGAGCTTGGTATGACGGGCGTGATGGAGGCGCAAGACGGGGTGCGTCCCTGCCTGCAGCAGGGCGATGAGTCCGTAGGCGGCGTTCCTGACAGCCGTTCAGAGAAAAAGGAACCACACCGCCAAGGCGAAGGCCCCTACCCATACCGCGGCGATGTGCGCGATGCCGAAGGAACGGGCCCCGGGACTTTCCGCCCGGTGATCGGAGTTCGGGCCGAATAGGACTCCGTATTTCACCACCAGATAGCCGCCCAGCCAGGTCCAGCCGATCAGGAAGGCGACGATAAGGAGCTTGAGCAGGATGGTCATGACGGGCGTTCTTGGATTCGCCGCCACCATGGCACCTTTTCCGCCGGGCGATAGGTACAGAGTCCGGTATTTCGCAGGAGTACAGAATCTGTACTGGAGCAATTTTCCATCCGCTGTATCTGGTCGGGTTGGGGGCCGATCCCCCATCCTGCGGCACCATGTCTTCCGTCCAGCCTCTTTATCGGGAGCTTTTTTCGACGCTTTCCGGATTGATCCGGGCGGGCACCTTTCCTCCCGGCTCGCGTTTTCCTTCGGTGCGTCATACGAGCCGGGAGCACCGGGTGAGCATTTCCACGGTGATCGAGGCCTACCGCCGCCTGGAGGACGAGGGGCTGATCGAGGCCCGGCCCCGCTCCGGCTACTATGTGGCCCCGCCGAAAATCACCCCGGAGCGGTTCCCGACCACCTCCCTGAGCCCCTCCCGGCCGATCCTGATCCGGCGGGATTCCGCCTTCGAGGCGATCATGGAGGTTTCCGGGGATCCGGCTTTCGTCCGCTTCGGTTCCGCCACGCCGGACGACGATCTGGTCCCGGAGGCCAAGCTCTCCGCCATCACCCGGGAAGTCCTGCGCAAGCATCGCGCGGCGGCCCTGCGCTACACGCCGCCGCTCGGCCGGCGCGAGCTTCGCACCGCCCTGTCACGGCGGATTTTCGATCTCGGGCTCAAGGTCGCGCCCGATGAAATCGTGACCACCCAGGGAGGTACCGAGGCCACCCTGCTCGCCCTGCGCGCGGTGACCCGGCCGGGAGACCTGGTCGCCGTGGAGACGCCCTCCTACTTCGGCACTCTCCACTTGGTACGGGATCTCGGTCTCCGGGTGATCGAAATTCCTGTGGATGCCCGCACGGGCCTCGTGGTGGAGGCTTTGGAAAAGGCGCTGAAAAAGCACCGCATCGCCGCCTGCCTGGTGCAGCCCCATTTCCACAATCCCATCGGCAGCCTGATGCCGGAGGAAAACAAGATCGCCCTGGCGGATCTGGCCGACCGCCACGGCTTCACCCTGATCGAGGACGACGTGTACGGGGACCTCGCCCACGACGGCGTCCGCCCCGCCTCCCTAGCGGTGCACAGCCACCGGGTGATCCATTGCGGTTCGGTCTCGAAGACCATCGCCCCCGGCTTGCGGGTCGGCTGGGTCATCCCCGGTGCGCATCTGGGGGAAATCCGCCGTTTGAAGGGCATCCAGAGCCCGTGGAACAGCACTCTCTCCGAATTGGTGGTGACGGGCTTTCTGGATGCGGGAGGCTACGACCGGCATCTCCGCCGCCTGCGCAGGCTCTATGCAGGCCAGTGCGCGAAGATCCGGGACGCGGTGCTGCGGCATTTCCCGGATTGCGCGCGCGTGAACCGCCCGGCAGGCGGCTTCGTCCTCTGGGTGGAAATGCCGGAAGGCTTCGACTCGGAAGCCTTCACCTCCGCCGCGTTGGAAAACCGCATCAGCATCGCGCCCGGGACCATCTTCTCCGCCTCCGGCGGACTGAACCACTGTTTCCGCCTGGCCTGTGGTTTCGCCTTCGGGGAACGCACTCTGGAAGCGATCGCGACGCTCGGAAAACTCGCACCCCGTTTCCTATGAGCGAAGCCCCGCGCCATTCGGCGGACCTCCGGGCGGGCATGGGCTTCGGCCTGCTCGGCGTGCTGGCCTTCAGCGCCACCCTCCCGGCCACGCGTTTCGCGGTCGCATCCCTGGACCCGCTGGTCGTGGGGTTGGGCCGCTCGGTCTTGGCCGCGGTCCCGGCGGCGCTGCTGCTTTTCCTCACGCGGCAGCCGCGGCCGGATGCCGCCCAGTGGCGGGCGCTGGCGGTCGTCGTCCTGGGTGTGATCATCGGCTTTCCCGTGTGCAGCGCCTGGGCGATGCGGCGGGTGGATGCCTCGCACGGCGCGGTGGTGGTCGGCATGCTGCCCCTGGCCACGGCGGTCGCGGCTTTCCTGCGCGCGGGCGAGCGGCCCTCGTTCCGTTTCTGGCTCGCCAGCATCGCGGGCAGCGGCACGGTGGCGGTCTTCGCGCTATCTTCCGGCGGGGGGAGCTTCTCGCCGGGGGATGCCGCCTTGCTGCTGGCGGTCGTCCTTGCCGCGCTCGGCTATGCGGAGGGCGGCCGCCTGGCGCGGCAGATCGGCGGCTGGCAGGTCATCTGCTGGTCGCTGCTGCTGGCCTTCCCCTTCATCCTCGGCCCGCTGGCGTGGCTCGTGGCCCGCCATGGCTTCGAGGCTTCCCCCTCCGCCTGGGGCGGCTTCCTTTACCTCAGCTTCGTCAGCGCCTTCCTCGGCTTCTTCGCGTGGTATCACGGGCTCTCCCGGGGCGGGGTGGCGCGGGTGGGGCAGATCCAGCTCCTCCAGCCCTTTTTCACCTTCCTTTTCGCCGCGCTCCTTCTCGGCGAGCGTTTCGGCTGGCAGCCGGTGGCCTGCGCGCTGCTGGTGGCGGGCTTCATCGCGGCCGGGCGCGGCAAGGTCGGCGTCCGCAGTCCGGCGGTGCGGCCGGAGCCGGTCCGCTGAAGGCCTCAGGGCCCGATGATCGGCGGCGGTGGCGGCGGAGGGACATCCGTCCCGGTCCGTGGCGGAGTCATCCGCCGCCTTTCGCGGAGGTACCATTGCTCCACCTTTTCCCGCGCCCACGGGGTCTTCCGCAGGAAGGCCAGGCTCGATTTGATGCTCGGGTTCTCGTTGAAGCAGCGCACGCGGATCCGGCGGCCCATTTCCTCCCAGCCGTGGCGTTCGTAGAGCGTCTGCACGATTGTCGCCAGGGTGACGCCGTGCAGCGGGTCCTTCGGGTGCTGGCGCGGTTCCTCGCTCATGATGCGCGGCCTTCGTCGTGTTCGTAGAAATCGAACATGGTGAGCAGTTCCGCGCGGTCGGCGAAGCCCGCGTCGGCCTTCGCCTTCGCGAGGAATTCCGAGCCGCCGTCCTCGTCCCGCCAGCCGCGCTTCCGGGCGAAGCCGTTCCACACCAGGTAATCGATTTCCTCCAGCCCGCGGCCCGTTTCCAGGCACCAGGCCAGCGCCTGCTCGTCCGTGTCCCCCGCGAGCACCCGGGCTTTCAAGTCCTCGTAGCTCACGCGCAGGAAGGCGCAGATCCGGCCGTCGAAGCCCTTGCCCAGATAGGCGAAATAATCCTCCGCCAACTCGCCCGCGGCCTGCAGGCGGATCTTCTCGCACATGCGGGGGAAATAGACCAGGCCGCCGGTCTGGTCGTAGGCGCTGCGGGGATGGCGTGGCATGCGCGCAGTTTCGCGGGAATCCGCGGCGGTGCAACCGCTCAATCCTCCATAGCCACCGCTTGGGAGCCCATCTTGTCCACGCCGCTCCAGTCCTCCCCCGCGCGCGCGGCCAGCTCGATTACCGCGCTGCCGCGGGCGGTGATCCAGCCGCGGCCTTGCCACTCGCCGAACCAGCGCTGCACGTCCTCCGGCGCGGGCTCCGGGTCCATCGGTTCCGCGAAGAGATCGCCAAGGCGGCCGCCTTCCCGCAGGCGCAGGAGCAGGCGGTACTCGGCTTCCTCCAGGCGGTTCACATGCGCGCCCTGCGGTCCGCGCCACACCGCGATCCACGCGGGTTCCTCTGTCATCGGGTCGAAAGCCTCCCGTTTCATGCAGAGGTCCGCGGGTACGGGCAAGGCGAGCAGGCGCAGGTGCGGCTGCAGCTCGATCTCCTCTTCCGCCAGCTTTTCCGGCGGCAGCGGCTCGCGCTCCGCGGCTTCGAAAACCTCCATCGCCGCGTATTCCAGCTCCGCCAGCGCGGAAAACCAGCACCGCCGGGTTTCATCGAGTCCCTCCCATCCGGCGAGGAACGGAGCCATCGAGCGGCCCAGGTGGCGCAGGGTGTAGCTGCCGGAGGGGCGGGCCTGCAGGTAGGCCTCGATCAGCTCCCAGAATTTCTCCTCTCCCGCCATCTTCCGCAGCACGGGAAAATCCTCCGCTACGGATTCCAGCAGGCGGAACCAGTACTGGCGGTGGTACAGCTCCAGCCGCTCGGCGGAGGAGAGATTTTCCCCGCTTTTCATCAGTTCCTCCGCTTTCGCAAGGAACTCCGGGGAGTGGTCCTCGCCGCTCGGCGGCAGCTCCGTGCTGCGGCGGCTCGCACCGCGCAGCGGCATCCTCAGCGCGGTGAAGAATTCCCGCTGTGTTTCTTCAAGCGGCCGCATTTTCCTTCCGTTTCTCGATGGCGGCGGCGCGCCAGGTTTCGGACTTCTTCGCCTCGGTCCACACTTCGTCGAAGGAGGGAATCCGCCCGTCCCACTCCAGCAGGGTCGCCACATGGCCGCAGCGCTCGATCGCCCGTTCGTAGAGCTTCCACACCGGGTCGATCACCGGGTGGTCGTGCGTGTCCACGATGAAACGCCGGTAGCGCGAGTGCCCGGCGATGTGGATCTGCGCCACCCTTTCCGCGGGGACGAAGTCCAGGTAAGCCATCGGGTCGAAACCGTTGTTGATCGACGAAACGTAAATATTGTTCACGTCCAGCAGGATGCCGACGTCGGCCAGTTCTGCGACTTCGGCGAGGAATTCCCACTCGCTCATCTCGTCGCCCTTGAACTCGCCGTAGCTGCTCACGTTTTCCACCGCCAGAGGCACTTCCAGGAAATCCTGGGCGATCCGCAGGTTCTCCGCGGTCTTCCGCGCGGCTTCGAAAGTGAAGGGAATCGGCAGCAGGTCGTGGCTCATGCTGCCGTCCACGCTGCCCCAGCAGAGGTGGTCGGAGATCCAGGGCGTGTTTGTCCGGCGCACCAGGCGCTTGAGGCGGCGCAGGTGGTCGAATTTCACGCCGCCCGCGTCCCCCGGGTACATGCCCACCCCGTGCTGGACCACGCGGTACTGGTCCAGGATGCGGTCGAGCACCGCAAGCGCCCGGCCGCCCTCCACCATGTAGTTCTCGGAAATGATCTCGAACCACCCCACGGGCGGCTTCTCCGAGAGGATGTGGTCGTAGTGGGGCACGCGCAGGCCGATGCCCGTGCCCAATTCCACGCCGGAGGTGTAGCGGGGGTCGCTCATGGGATTCCGGAAGTGTCCGCCGGAGACGGAAAAACCCCGCGGCACCGAACCGGCCGCGGGGCATCCGTGCAGGGAAATCAGAGGATGGCTTCCTCTTCTTCCTTCTCCTTGTCCTTGCCGGGGCAGTCGTCCTTGTCCTTGTCCTTGCCCGCGAGGACGGTCTCTTCCTTCTTCTCCTTGTCCTTGCCGGGGCAGTCGTCCTTGTCCTTGTCCTTGCCCGCGAGG
>CBFGVD010000081.1:0-10057 GCA_965651965.1 uncultured Verrucomicrobiaceae bacterium
CGCTTCCGCGCCCTGAATCCCGAGCGCCGCCAGCAACTCGTGGCCCAGCGCCAGGAGATGCGTGAATTCGGCCGGGTCCGCAAGCAGGTGGAGAGCCGCCAGAAGGCCGCAGCCGCCGCGGAGGGCGGCGGGAAGAAGAGCATTCGCGAAAAACTGCGCCGCTCGCCGGTGGTGGGTCGCCAAGCTTCGCAATTCGCCGCGAAGGATGCGCCGCCCCAACGTCCCGAAGCCCGCGGCGGCCGCGGTGGCCGGGCACGTGGCGGCGATGCCGTGGCAGACGCTGCCCCGGGCAGGGGCAAGGGTGCGAACCGCGGCGGCGAGGCCGCTCCGGACGGCGGCAAGCTCACGCCGCAGGAAAAACTCCGCCGTGCGGCGGGCAAGGGAACCGGCCAAGGCAAGGACAATCCTGCCCGCGCTACGGACGGCCCCGGTCGTGGTAAGGCAGGGGATAGCGCCGCCAACGACGGCAAGCTGACCCAGAAGGAGAAATTGCGCCGCGCCGCCGAGAGGGCAAAAGGCGGGACCGCCAAGCCGCAGCCTCAGCGCGAGGCGAAGCCGGAGCGCCGGGTGATTCCCCAGCGCAAGCAACAACCGGAGCGCCAGGCCGCCCCGCAGCGGAAGGCTCAACCTCAGCCGGCCGCTCCGCAACGGAAGCAGGCGGCTCCCCAGCGCAAGCCGCAGCAAAAACCGGAAGTCCGCCAGGCCCCGCAGCGCAAACAGGCGACTCCCCAGCCGCAGCGCCAGGCCCGGCCTGAGCGTCAGGCCCCGCAGCGCAAACAGGCGGCTCCCCAGCGCGCCAAGAAACAGCCGAAGGAGCAGGCTTCCCGCCCGCAAAGAAATCCACAGGCCGCGGTCCAGCGCATGGCGCAACCGAAACCGCAGGCCCGCCGGTCCGCCCCGCAGCGCAGGGCTCAAGCGCCCCAGGCGAGACCGCAGGCCCGCCAAGCCGCGCCGCAGAGGAAGCCTCAGGCGGCACCCCAACGCCAGCAGGTTCAGCGCCAGCAGGCCCAACGCCAGCAACCACGCCAAGTTCCCCGGCAAAAGGAGCGCAAAGGCGGTCGCGGGAAAGAATGAACCAAACCGGCAGTAGCCGGGCGAAGACCGCGCGGGGGAGACCCCGCGCGGTCTTTTTTCGTGGCGTTCCATTCTCCGCTGCACTTGCCGCGGCACGCCGGGGCGGCTTTGCTCCCCGCCGTGAGCCCGCCGCCTTCACCGCCCCGCGCCTGGGCGGAGATCGATTTATCCGCCCTGCGTGAAAACCTCCGCAGCGCCCGTGAGGCCGCCGGCTGCGCCGTGATGGCCGTGGTAAAGGCAGGGGCCTACGGCCACGGGCTGGAAGAAATCGCCCGCGCGCTCGAGGCGGAGGACATCGAATTCTTCGGTGTCGCCAATGTCGGCGAGGCCCGCCGGATCGCGGAAGCCGGCGTGAAGACCCGTATCTACCTGCTCGGTGCCACCTGGGCGGCGGAGCGTCCGGAAATCGTCGCCCGCGGGTGGACTCCCTGCATCTCGTCGCTCCCGGAAGCCCGCCAGTTCGATTCCCTGGCCGCGGCGGCAGGCGTGCGGCTGAAGGTTCACCTGGCCGTGGATACGGGCATGGGCCGCGGCGGCTTCGTGGCGGAAGGCTTGCCGGAGATCCTCCGGGAACTGGAAGCATTGCCGAACCTGGAGATTGAAGGCATCGGCTCCCATTTGCCATCCGCGGATGAGGACGAGGATTTCACCCGCGCCCAGTTCGCCAAGTATGCGGAAATCCTGGGCTCCCTCGGCGGACCGGAGCGCTTCCGCTGGCGGCATCTCTCGAATAGCGCCGGTCTCCTGGGCTACGGGCGGGAGTGCTGCAATCTCGCCCGCCCCGGGCTCATGCTCTACGGGATCTCCCCGCTGCCGGGGCATGCGGTGAAACTCGGGAACGTGATGAGCCTGAAATCCCGCGTCACGCTGGTGCGCACCCTGCCTGCCGGCCACGGCGTTTCCTATGGGCGCGCCTTCGTCACCACCCGCCCGACCCGCGTGGCCACCGTCGGCATCGGCTACGGGGATGGTTACCCGCGGCACCTTTCCGGCAATGGCGCCGAGGCTTTCATCCGGGGCCGGCGCTTCCCCCTGCTCGGCCGCGTCACCATGGACCAGATCATGGTGGATGTGACGGACAGCGAGGTGAAGGAAGGGGACGAGGTCGAGCTTTTCGGCAAGAATATCCGCGTGGACGAAGTGGCCGCGAAGGCCGGCACCATCGCCTGGGAAATCCTCACTGGCATCACCCCCCGGGTGGTGCGGGTTTATGCCTGAAAACGGGTTTTCCTCACCATTCCAGCGTCGCCCGCACCGGGAAGTGATCCGAAGGGTAGTTCCCGTTCAGCGAACTGCGCACGATCGCGGATTCCGCGATCTTCAGGTCGGTGGAGGCATAGATGTAATCGATCCGCGCCCGGTTCGTCGCGCCGGTGAATTCGTGGAAGGTCCCGGCTTCTTCCGGCGGCGTGTCCGCATTGGCGGTGCGCCACACGTCGGCGAGCCCCGCGCCCTTGATCGCGGCGTGGAGAGGATCCGTGTCCGGCGCGTTGAAATCCCCGGTCAGCATCACGGGCCCTTCCGGCTTCCGCTGTGCGATGCGGGAGAGGATCAGCTCCGTCCCTTTCTGCCGCGCTTCCGGAGAAGCGTGGTCCAGGTGCGTGTTGAAAAAATGGAAGCTGCGCTTCGTCTCGCGGTCGTAGAGCTTCGCCCAGGTACAAATGCGCGTGACGGTGTTCCCCCAGGTGCAGGAATTGCAGACCTCCGGCGTACCGGAGAGCCAGAAGGTGCCGGACTCCTGCACGCGGAAGCGCTCCGCCTTCACCAGGATCGCCGCATACTCCCCCTGGTCGATTCCATCCTCCCGGCCCACGCCGACGACGGCGTAGCCTGTGAGCCGGTCGGCCAGGTCGTCCATCATTTGCGGCAGGCCTTCCTGGATCCCCACGATGTCCGCGGCATCATCCTTGATCAGCTCCGCCGCTTGGTCCCGCCGGGCGGTCCACGCGCGTTCCCCTTTGTCGCCGGGAGTGATGTAGCGCAGGTTATAGCACAGTATCCGCAGGGGCTTCGCCTCTGCCAGGCCGGCGGCCAAAAAGCCCGCCGCCACGCATGCGATGGATCGGAAAGTCATGCCTGCAGGGTGCAAGCGGGCGGCTCGGGACGTCGAACCGAAAAAGCCGCCGCCTGCAAATCACCCGGCGGGGGCTCCACGGTCCGGCTTGTCACAGCCGGCCGCCCGTGGAGCCGGGTCCGGGGATACAGGCGCTTACTTGGCCGGCGGCATGATCACGGTGTCGATCACGTGGATGACGCCGTTGCTGGCCTCGATGTCCGCCTTGGTGACCTTGGCGCTACCGTTGAGCGTCAGGGTTTCGCCCTTCACCGCGAGCATGATGTCCTTCTTGTTCACCGCGGTGGCCTTGCTCAGCTTGACCGCGTCTTTGGAGGGGACCTTGGCACCGACCACGTGGTAGGTCAGGATATCGGTCAGCTTGGCCTTGTTCTCCGGCTTCAGAAGGTCCTCCACGGTCCCCGCCGGCAGCTTCTTGAAGGCCTCGTCGGTGGGAGCGAAGACGGTGAACGGCCCGTCCCCCTTGAGGGTATCGACCAGACCCGCGGCCTTCACGGCCGCCACCAGGGTGTTGAAGGAACCCGCTGCCACCGCGGTATCGACGATGTCCTTCTTCTCCTGCGCGAAGGCAAGGGTACCGGTGGCGGCGAAGGCGAGGGCGCATGTGATGAACTTCTTCATGATTCGTATTGGAGTTGTGGTTCGCGAGCGCCTTTCGGGCGCTCGATCATGGAGTTCGCCCGCGGTCCGGATCCGGATTCAACTTTCCGCGGCTTTTTTCAGGATTTCGCGATCGCCACCACGATCTCCTGTTTCGAGCGCACCACGCCGCCCGGTTTCTCCCGCGTGATTACGAATGCCGCCGGCGCCTTCACCGGCAGCTTCGCATCGATCGGGATGACCACCGGTTCCGCGGCCGCCGGAATATCGAAGACCCCGCCATCCACCGGCAGTTCATCGCGGTCCGGATCCACGATCCAGAGCTGGTACTGGCTTGTCGCCGGATCGTTCGCGGGCAAGCGGGAAAGTGTCATGTATCCTTCCTGCCGGGAATCGCTCCACACGACCTCGCCCCCGGCGGATGCGTAGTCACCTCCCGCGCCGGCGAGCGGCAGCCGGACCAAGCCGTCCTCCGTGCGGATGAGGGCGTCCCTGCGGTCCGCGGGCGATGTGGCGGCGGGCTTGCCCCCCCGGACCAGCAGCAGGCCGAGCAAGCATGCCGCGAACGCCCAGCCTAACCAGGGTGCGATGGAAAGTCTTTTGCCGCCCCGCTCCGCCGGAATGGAATCCCGCAAACGCGCGCTCAAGCCGGGCGGCAGGGGCGCGGCTGCGGAAGCGCTCTCCAGTTCCGCGGCCATGAAATCGAACTGCGGGTCCCCGCCCCGGCCGAGCTCGCGAGCCAGGCTCGCCCACTCCGCCGTCTCCGCGGCATCCAGATCGCCCAAGGCCCGGCCTGCATCGAGTTCTTCAAACCGGAGTTCTTGCTCGTCCCTCGTCATGGCGCGCCTCCTTCCACGGGGTTCATGACGTCAGTACGGCTTTTCAGCAAGGCCCGTGCTTCGATGAGTCCGCGCCGCAGACGGGTTTTCACGCTGCCGAGAGGCAAGCCGGTTTCTTCGGCGATTTCGGCGTGCGAGAGGCCCTTGTCGAAATGAAGGACGAACAGCCGGCGGGTTTCCTCCGCCAGGCCCGAAAGGGCGGCCCAGACCATCTCGCGGTCGATCCCCGCGCCGGGATTAGTCGTTTCTCCGGCGAGATCCGGGGTCTCCGGCAGGGAGGAAATTTCGGGGAGCCTTTCCCGGCGGCGGATCCAATCGATGCTCCGGCGGCGCGCGATCATCGCGATGTAGCCCGCTTCGCTGCACCGTTCCGGATCATAGCGGGCGGCCTTTTGCCAGATTTCGGTGAAGATCTCCTGCGCCAGATCTTCCGCCGCGCTGCGGTCGCTCACCCGCCGCAAGATGATTCCCCATACCAGGGGGCCGTGCGCATCGATGAGCTGCTCCATGGCCGTCCCGTCCCCAGCGGCCACGCGGGGGAGGAGCGGTTCGCCAGCAAGCGTCGCGCCGGAAGCGGTCACGCTGTCAGGTAGTTCAAACCGCTGCGAATGCAAACGAAGTTCCCCGCTTTTTGCGAAGAGCCGGGTTTGCAGCAGCCGGATCCGCCATGGAGCGCGGCGAGAACCGCCCCCGCCGCCCGCGATATGGCGGGTGGAAGCCCGCGATGCGGAACCGGAAACAGGACAAGGGCGGGAATCCATGGCTTGGCAGGCGGGAGTGACATTCCATCACGGAGTTCGCCGGGATCGCCGGATCGGATTCAAATTTTCCCGGGGTGCAAACCAGCCCTTCGCCTGCCCCCGATGGGGCAAGCGAAGGGCTGTCGCAAAAAACCCATCCCTCGCCTATGGAATTGCCAGAGGTCCGGGCGTCTTCCGGAAGAAAACCGCCCGCGGGATCGCCATAAGCCTTGCCAGCCAGCCGAGCGAGGACCGGCGAGATCCTTTCTCGGCCGCCGCTTGCTCCAGCAACCGGAGCATTTCCGGATGGCCGAACATCGCGGCAAACATCACCGGCGTGCGTCCGCCGCCTTGGTCCGCCATAGGGTCCGCTCCGGCATCGAGCAGGATTTGCGCGATCTCCAGGTATCCCTTGAAGGCCACGCCGGCCAGGGGGGTCTGCTCGCGGTCGTTCCGTTCGTCCGGGGCGGTACCGTGCCGGAGCAGCAATTTCACGGCCTCCGCGTTGCCATGATAGGCCGCGAGCATGAGCAGGCTGTTGCCTTTCGCGTCGCGGAGATTCACCGGCATGCCGGCATCCAGCATCGGGGCAAGCATGGAGACGTCCCCGCTGCGCGCGGCATCCAGGGCCATGCACTGCAGCTCCGCGTAGCGGTGCTCTTCTTCGGCGGTGGGCTTCATGGTTCGGGTAAAAGGAAGGGCGGGCGGCGGCGTTTCACCGCCGCCCGCGGGTCTCTTGGGGAGAGGTCAGGGAAAAATCACGCGAGCGCGGGTTCGTTCGGGTAGGCGCCGCTGGCATCCCACACGATCTCCAGCGCCTTGGCCACCCCCGCGGCATACGCCGGGTCGGCCTTGTGGAAGTGGCCCAGCTGGCGCCGGATGATTTCCTCCGGCACGCCCTGCATCGCCTCCGCGATGTTGCTGAAGAGCTGCTGTTTCTGGCCGTCGTTCATCAGGCGGAAGAGATTGCCCGGCTGGGTGTAGTCGTCGTTGCCCTCGCGGTGGTTCCAGCGGTCGGCATCGCCGGAGATTTTCAGCGGCGGCTCGGCGAAGCGGTCGCTTTCCACCGGCCCGCCCATCGTGTTCGGCTCGTAGTAGGCGTTGCCGGATTTCGGCTCCATGAAGTTCATCTGGCCGTCCATGTGATAGGTGCTCACGGCGCTCTTCGGCCGGTTCACCGGCAGCGCCTCGTACCAGGTGCCCACTCGGTAGCGGTGCGCGTCCGCGTAGGAAAAGATCCGCGCCTGCAGCATCTTGTCGGGCGAGAAGCTGATCCCCGGCACGATGTTCGAGGGCGAGAAAGCCGATTGCTCGATCTCCTGGAAGTAATTCTCGGGATTCCGGTTCAGCTCCAGGATCCCCACGTCGATCACCGGGTAGTCCGCATGCGGCCATACCTTCGTCAGGTCGAAGGGATTGAACGGGCATTTCTCCGCGTCCTCCTCCTTCATCACCTGGATCTGCATCTTCCACTTCGGGAAGTCGCCCTTTTCGATCGCTTCGTAGAGATCGCGTTGCGAGGATTCCCGGTCTTTCGCGATCACCTGCTCGCCTTCGGCGTTGGTCATCGTCTTGATGCCCTGCTGCGTCTTGAAGTGGAATTTCACCCAGAAGCGCTCCCCTGCGGCATTGATGAGCGAGTAGGTGTGCGAGCCGTAGCCGTTCGTGTGGCGGTAGCTCAGGGGCAGCCCGCGGTCCGACATCAGGATCGTCACCTGGTGCAGGGACTCCGGGGATAGCGACCAGAAATCCCACATCGCGATCGCGCTGCGCATGTTCGTGCGCGGGTGGCGCTTCTGCGTGTGGATGAAGTCGGGGAATTTCAGCGGATCCCGCACGAAGAAGACCGGGGTGTTGTTCCCCACCAGGTCCCAGTTGCCTTCCTCCGTGTAGAATTTCAGCGCCCAGCCGCGCACGTCGCGTTCGGCATCCGCCGCGCCGCGTTCGCCCGCCACCGTGGAGAAGCGCAGCAGCAGGTCCGTCTTCTTACCCACCTGGGAGAAGATCGCCGCTTTGCTGTATTTCGTGATGTCGTGGGTGATGGTGAGCGTGCCGAAGGCACCGGAGCCTTTCGCATGGACCACCCGCTCGGGGATGCGCTCGCGGTTCTGATGCGCCAGTTTTTCGATCAACTGGTAGTCCTGCAGCAGCAGCGGCCCGCGCGGCCCCGCGGAAAGCGAGTTCTGGTTGTCGGCGATCGGATTGCCGCCGGTGGTTGTCATCTGGGGTTTCGCCATGGGAAGTGGATCGGGGTTGCGAGCCGGAGCTTGGCTCAAACGGAGGCATTTGTGAAATCGCAGGTTGAAAACGCAGCCATTCGGATTATTTATAGCTCGCCGTGGAATTCCGCCAACTCGAGCTCCTGGCCAGCGTGATCGAGGCCGGCTCGCTCACGGCCGCCGCGCTGCGCTGCAATTTGTCCCAGCCCGCCATCAGCCAGCAGATCCAGGCGCTGGAAGAAGAGATCGGCGAGCCCCTGCTCGTCCGGCGGGCGAGGGGGGTGGAGCCCACTGCCGCCGGCCGCACGGTCCTCGAGCACGCCCGCCGGCTCCTGGCGGAGCGCGAGCGCCTGCGGCATGCCTTTGCGGACCGCCGCGAGCTGCGGCACGGCCGGGTGGCTTTCGGCATCATCCCCACCATCGCGCCGTACCTGCTGCCCCAGTGGCTCGGCCCCTTCCGCGAGCGGCACCCGGGCATTGCCATCGCCGTTTCCGAATCGAGGACGCAAGAACTCATTGCACAGCTCGTGGAGGGCAGGATCGAGTTCGCCATCCTCAGCGATGTTCCGGAGCACGACCGCCAGAAGTGGTCCCTGCAAGTGAAAGAGCTCTTCCGCGAACCGCTGCTCCTGGCCGCTCCCGCCAAGCACCCGCTCGCGCATCGCAAGGCCGCGCCCACGCCCTCCGACCTCGATCCCTCCGAGCTCATCCACCTGAAGGGAGGCCACTGCCTGTCCGACCGTACCCTGCGGCTCTGCAAGATCCGGGATCCGGACCCCGGCCTCCAGTGCGACCAGCTCGGCACCGCCCTCTCCATGGTCTCCTCCGGCCTCGGCGTCACCGTCGTGCCGAAGCTTGCAACCCGGAACCGCGCCTTGGAAGGCCTCGTTCTCCGTCCCTTTGCGGGGAAGGGGATGTACCGCGTCATCGCCCTGATGAAACGCCGCGGCAGCAAGGATACCCCCGCCGCGGCGGAATTGCTCAAGCAGCTCTCGCCGTGAATTCCCTCACCCCGCCCGGCTATCGAGCTGGAATACCTGTCCGGAGGTATGGGGCAGCCGGGTATGGAGGGTCAGCACGAAAGCGGCGACCGCTTCCGAGGTATTGAAGCGGCCCAGCGCGTGCTCGGCCATCACCTGTTCGCGGCGCGCCTTGCTCAAGGCGGCGGTCATTCCGGTTTCGAGGAATCCGGGCAGGATCGTATTCACGCGGATGTCCTCCGGCCCGGCTTCCTTGGCCAGGGATCTCGCAAGCCCGAGCAGCCCGGCCTTGGCGGCGGCATAGGCCGCCTGGCCCGCGGGGGGATGGATCGCGGAATGACTGGAGATGAAAACGATGTGCCCCGCCCGGGCGCGGATCATCCCCGGGAGCGCCGCCGCGGCGCACAGGGCCGCGCCGCGCAGGTTTACCGCCAGCACCTCGTCCCACGCCGCTTCCGGGAGCCTGGCCAGCGGCGCATCGCGCGTCAGCCCGGCATTGCATACCAGCAGTGCGGCCGGGTGCATGCGGAAGTATTCCTGCACGGCCGCGGCGTCCCTCACGTCGAGCTCCCGGCGGCCGGGAGCCAGAACCTCGTGGCCCGCCCGCGAGAAAGCGGCGGCGATTGCCCGGCCCAGCGTGCCGCCGCCGCCGGTGATGACCACTTTCCCGCTCACCGCCGCAGCGTGTGCGGGCGGCACCGCCGCGGCAAGGCTCAGCTCTCTTCCGGCCGCGCGTCCCCGGGTTCTTCCGGGTCCTCCAGATAGCCCAGCATCTTCGCCCGGCGCAGCGCGTGACGGCGGCCGGTGGCGTGCAGCTTCCCGTAGATGTTCTTGATATGGGTGTGCACCGTGTGGCGGCTGATGCCCAGCCGCTCGCCGATTTCCTTGTAGAGCAGGCCTTCCGCGACGCTGCGCAGGAGTTCCACCTCGCGGGAGGAGAGGGTTTCGGGCGGGGCCGCCGGGCTATCCTGGAGGAAGCGGTCCAGCAGCTTCCGGGCGATCGCCGGGCTCATCGGGGCTCCGCCGCGCACCAGCTCGCGGATCGAGGTTTCCAGATAATCCGCGGAGCATCCTTTCAGCAGGTAGCCGAAGGCCCCCGCGTTCAGGGCCGCGAAGACCGTGTCCCGGTCCTCGTAGATCGTGTAGGCCACTGGCAGGAGGGCGGGATTCTCCGCCTTCGCGGCGGCGATCAATTCCACGCCGGAGATGCCCGGCAGATCGATGTCGGAGATCAGCACGTCGCCTTCCTTCCACGCGCCTGCGGCCAGGGCCTCTTCTGCGGAGGAATAGGCCCCCGCGATCCGGAAATCCGCCCGCTTCTCCAGGAGCCGCTTGAGATTCTCCAGCAGGCGGGGGTCGTCTTCCACGATGAGGATGCGGATGGGGTCAGGGGGCTGCATGGCTGGCATGGCGGTATTCGAGTGGCAGGGGCAAGGTAAAGCGCAGGATCGTGCCGCGGTCCGTGGCGAGCGCCAGGGTGCCGCCGAGTTCTTCCGCCCGCCGGGTCATATTTGCCAGTCCGCGGCCCCGT
>CBFGVD010000082.1:0-9875 GCA_965651965.1 uncultured Verrucomicrobiaceae bacterium
ACACGAAGCGTGCCATTCGGGCGCGCGCTATCGCGTGAGCGACGAGGCCGCCGATTACCCCTTGGCGGATCGATCGCGCCTCCGTTACGGTTTGTGCCCGTGACGGAGGCGCTCTCTTTTCTGGATCCGATCAACCGCCTGCCCGGCTTCCGGGCGGGCTGGATCGGGCGTGTGGAAGGCATTGAAACGACGACGGACCGGGACGAGACCCTGGCCCGCCTGCGGCCCGTGCATCAGGACATCGTGCGTAGGGATTACGGCGCGGAGCGCTGGTGGCGGGCGGAGCAGGTCCATGGGAAGGAGGTGGCCGTCGTGCCCGGCGCGGAGACGCGGGTGGCGGGGGATGGCCTGCCGGTGGTGCCGGGTGCGGATGGCTTGGTCACGGCGGCACCCGGGGAGGTCCTGGGCATCTACGTGGCGGATTGCGGGGCCATCTGGCTCGCGGACCGCGGCACGGGAGCGGTCGGCCTGCTGCATTCCGGGAAAAAGGGCTCCGAACTCGGGATTCTCACGGCAGCCGTCGGTATCATGCGGGCGCGCTTCGGTACCCGTCCTGCGGATCTGGTCGCGGTGCTGGGCCCCTGCATCCGGCCGCCGCATTATGAGATCGATTTCGCCGCGGAGATCGCCCGCCAGGCGCGGGAGGCCGGGGTGGGGGAATTCCACGATGAAGGGGAGGACACCGCCTGCGATCCCCTGCGGCATTACAGCTACCGCATGGAAAAAGGCTCCACCGGCCGCATGCTGGCCCTCATCGTCCGGCAGGAAATCCCATGAGCGAGCCCTTGTTCATCCAAGCCCCCGCCAAGCTGAATCTCTCCCTGCGCGTGTTGGGGAAGCGGGCGGACGGCTTTCACGAAATCGATAGCCTGATGGTCCGCCTGCCGGACCTTTGCGACCGGCTTTCCTATGTTCCCGCGGAGGCGGATGTCTTCACCTGCGATGATCCCGGCGTGCCCGCGGACGGCTCGAATCTGGTGTTGAAGGCCCTGGCCGCCTATCGCGCCGCAGGCGGCCACGCCCCGCCGCTCGCCATCCATCTGGAGAAACGGGTGCCCCATGGCGCGGGTCTCGGCGGCGGCAGCAGCGATGCCGCCGCCACCCTGGCGGCGCTGGACCGGCTGGCAGGGGAGGCCGCGCTGGGCCTGCCGCGGCTCATGGAGATCGCCGCCGGCCTGGGCTCGGATATTCCTTTTTTCCTGGGCCCTCCCGCGGCCCGGGCGACCGGCCGGGGGGAGCGGATCGAATCCGCCGGAGAACTGCCCTCCCTGTCCGTGGTGCTGCTCAAGCCCGGTTTCGGTGTTCCCACGCCGGATGCCTACAAACGCTGGGCGGACTCCCGGGAACTGCCGGGCATTTCCTACGCGCCGCAATCCCTGCCGCCCGTGGAGCTGGTGAACGATCTGGAGCGGCCCGTGTTCCAGAAATACCTCTTCCTCGCCGAAATGAAGGCCTGGCTGCTGGCCCGGGCCGGGGTGGCCGGCGCGCTCATGAGCGGCTCCGGTTCCACCATGTTCGCCGTGCTGGAGGCAGGGTCGGATGCCGCCGCCCTGATTGAAGCCGCGCGGGCGGAGCTCGACCCCGCGCTGTGGGCCTGGGCGGGCCGCACGGGGGCTTGATCCCCGCGCGGAGGTGCCGGGATACGAAAAAAGGACCGTCCCTGCGGGGCGGCCCTTCCTTCGAATCCGGGGAAATCCCGGCGGCAAATCAACCGATCTCGGTGCGGCCGGAAAGCTGCGCGCCTTCCTCCATGGAGAACATCTTGGCCTTGATGTCGCCGTCCAGGCGGGACTTGGCTTTCAGTTCGCAGCGCTCGGAGGTGATCTTGCCCTCCACTTTGCCGAAGACCTTCACGTCCCCGGCGCTCACGTTGCCCTTGATCATGGCGTTTTCGCCGATGGTGACCCGGCCTTTTTCGGAGATGATCTCGCCCTCGATCTTCCCGTCGATGATCATGTCGTTGGAGAAGCGGATGGAACCGGTGATCTCGATCCCGCTAGCGAGCACGTTGGTTGCGTTTGCCATGATGGCGGAGAATTCAGCAGAGCCCCGGCGGCTTGGCAATCGGATTTCCCCCCGCGTGCCGGCGGCCGCCCGGCGGCGGAATTTTTCCGTGCAGGATTCTTTCCCGCTAGAAAGCGGCGCAAGCCCACGTTTCCACCCCATGCCACGCGTCACCATCACCCTCCCGGATCGCAACCCGCAGCCGTACCGCTTCCAGCTTGACCGGCAGGCGGTCAACATGGGCCGCGGCAGCGACAACGACATCGTGATCGAGGACGGCTCGGTTTCCGTGCGTCATGCGGTGATGGAGCGGATCGAGGGTGGCTATCAGCTCCGCGACCTGGGCTCCACGAACGGGATCAAGCTGGACGGCCGGGCTTCCGCCGTGATCCCCCTGCGCCACGGCCTTTCGGTGCGGATCGGGGACGTGGCTTTCGATTTCACCCTGAGCGATGAGGAACGGGAGGCGCTGGCACGGGAGAAGCCGCAAGCCGAATCCCCGATCATCAAGGAATCCCCGCAGGACGGGCCGCGGAAAGGCCCGGTGCGCCCGGCACCCGCCGCCCGCCAGGTGGTGTACGAGTCCCAGCCCAGCGCTTCGGCCAGCTTTTTCATGACCTTGTTTTTCCTGATCCTGGCGGCCGGGGCCTTTTATCTGGGCATGAGCATCCGCCATCAGAAGGAAACGGGCCGCTCCTTGCTCCGGGACATCCAGGGCAGCGCCGCAGGCCTTCCTCCCGGTGCCGTGCCGGAAGCGGCTCCCGCCCCTGCGGCGGAGTGATCCGCCCCGCCCGCCCGCCTTCCCCGGATTCCGCTTGCGGGGCGGGGAGGGGGCTGGTTCCCTGCGGGCCGCCCGATGGCCGCCCCGCAGAACACGATCGCCCTGGTCTTCGACTATGACCAGACGCTGAGCCCCCGCTACATGCAGGACGACGTGCTTTTCCCGGAATTCGGCATCGATCCCGTGCAATTCTGGAAAAAGTGCAACGCGCTGGTCACCCAGCAGCAGTGGGACGGGGAGCTTGCCTACCTGAAGTGCCTGCTGGATTACCTGGAAATGGACCAGGTCTCGAATGCCCGGCTCACCGCCCTAGGAGCGGGCCTGCGGTTTTATCCCGGCGTGCCGGAGATTTTCGACAAGCTCCCGGAAGTCTGCCTGGATCCCGACCACGAGGCCGCGGGCATCCGCATCGAGTTCTATATCGTCTCCTCCGGCTTGAAGGCGCTGCTGGACGGCAGCCGGCTGAGGGACAAGGTGAAGGCGCTTTTCGGCTGCGAATTCGGCGAGGATGCCCGCGGCCACATCAGTTTTCCCAAGCGGGCGATCTCCCACACCACGAAGACGCAGTTCCTCTTCCGCATCAACAAGGGGATGCTGGATTATTCGCAGGACGTGAACGATCACATGCCGCCCGACCAGCGGCCGATCCCCTTCGAGAACATGGTCTACGTGGGGGACGGACCCACGGACGTGCCCTGCTTCACCGTGATGAACAAGAACGGGGGTCACGGCATCGCCGTGTACAATCCGGAAGACGAGACCGGCCGCAGCTTCCGCAAGTGCTTCCAGCTCTCCACCCACGCCGGGCGGGTGAAGCACATCGCCCCCGCGGACTACCGCCAGGGCTCCCACCTCTGGCTGCTCCTCACCGAGATGGTGCGGGAAATCGCCGGCCGCATCCTGCGCCGCCGCAGCGAGGAGCGGGAGAACGCCACCGTGGCCGCGCCCACCTTCTGAATAACCCATGGACGAGCCCTGCCGCCGGAACAGAGGAAGAATTCCGGCGGATGGCGGCGGCCCGATAAAAACGGTTGGAAATCCGGCTTCCGCGGTCCCCTCGCGGTGATACTTCCTCCGTCTTCCGAATCATTTTCATGTCAGAGAAAAAGCATTTTCACTTCACCGGGGTCTGCGGGACCGCGATGGGAGCCGTGGCCGTGGCGATGAAGCGCAAGGGCTTCACCGTGACCGGGTCCGATACGAACGTTTATCCCCCGATGTCGGACTTCCTGCGCGGGGAGGGGATCGAGATCCAGGAGGGCTACCGGGCCGCGAACCTGCCCGCGGAGGCGGATGTCATCGTCATCGGGAACGCCATCAGCCGCGGCAACGCGGAGGCGGAGGCCGCCCTTTCCCGCCGGCTCCTGTACCAATCCCTGCCGGAGGTGATGAAAGAGCACTTCCTGCGCGGCAAGCGGAACTACGTGGTCTCCGGCACGCACGGGAAGACCACCACCAGCTCCATGCTGGCCTGGCTCTTCATCTCCGCCGGGCGGGACCCCGGCTGGATGATCGGCGGCCTGCCGAAGAACCTGGGCCGGGGCGCGAACTTCACCGGCTCCGAATTCAACGTGCTGGAAGGGGACGAATACGACACCGCCTTCTTCGACAAACGCTCGAAGTTCCTCCACTACCTCCCGGAGGTGGCCGTGGTGAACAACATCGAGTACGACCACGCGGACATCTACGCGAACCTGGACGAGATCAAGCTGACCTTCAAACGCCTGCTGAACATCGTGCCGGAAACCGGCCTGGCGATCATCAACGGCGACGACCCGAACTGTCTTGCGGTGGCGGAAAAGGCTCCCTGTCCGGTCCGCGGCGTCGGCCTGGGGGAGGGGAACGAATGGCGCATCACCGACGTGGCTTATGAAGCGGAGCGCAGCTCTTTCACCTTCCGCAGGGAGCGTTACTCGCTGCGCATGACCGGGGAATTCAATGTCCGGAACGCGGCCATGGCGGCTGCCGCCGCCCTCTTCGCCGGGCTTTCGCCGGAAGAAATCCGCGCCGGGCTGGAGAGCTTCGACGGCGTGGCCCGCCGCCAGGAATTCCGCGGGGAAGCGGGCGGGGTGAAGGTGATCGATGACTTCGCCCACCATCCCACGGCCATCAAATACGCGGTGGGCAGCCTGCGCCAGCGCTACAATGGCAGCCGGCTCTGGATCCTCTTCGAGCCGCGCTCGAATACCACCCGGCGCGCCGTTTTCCAAGCGGAGCTCGCCGAGGCCCTGGCCCTGGCGGATCAGGCGGTGGTCGCGGAGATCCCGGACCTCCACAAGATCCCGGAAAACGACCGTCTCGATCCCGGCCGCCTGGCCGCGGACATCGCCCGCCATGGCGGGCATGGCCGCTACATCCACACCGTGGATGAAATCGTCGCGACCGTCGCCGGCGAGGCGAAGCCGGGGGATGTCGTCGCCGTGCTCAGCAACGGCGGCTTCGGCGGCATCCACAAGAAGCTGCTCGAACGGCTGGGAGAGTGATCCGCCCCGGCGGAACGGGGCAGCCGTTCCGCTTACCTCGTCCGCCGGTTCTGGATTCCCAGCACGGCGGCGGTGCATAAGCCGGTGCCGAAGATGACGAGAATCAGCACGCCGGCATCGTAGTCCAGGGCATCGACCCACTCCCCGCCGAAGGGCTTCTTCAATGCCAGGAAGATGCGCCGGGGGCGATCCCGGTTCCGGTAATCCAGGCGGTAGGTCTCCGCTTCCCGCACGAGCAGGTCGATGCGGTTGTTGACGAAAAACTCCGAAATCGGCCGGGCTCCCGGGCGGCTGGTCTGGACCTTGATGGACTCGATCTCCAGCCGGGTTCCGCCGCGGGCCAGACTGGTGATCCGCTCGGCCAATTCGCTGGCGTCCGCCGCGGTCACGGCTTCCGCGGCACCCAGCTTCACCAGCGCTTCCAGCATGATCTGGAGGCGCTCCGCCACGGCGGGCTCCAGCGTCTGCGTGACTTCCTTGATGGCGTCCACGCGGCGTTGGATGCGGATGCGTTCCAGCTCGTAGGGATTCCGGGTTGCCTGGGTCACGACCATCGCTTCGTAGGCGTGGCGCAAGGGCATGAAACGGGAGGGGAAGGGCGCGCCGCCGCGCTCGCGTTCCACGCCGCTGTTCTCGAAAAGCCCGCGGTTCATCTCCCGGAAAGGGACCAGGGCTCCCGCCAGCAGCATCTGCGGCACCAGCAGCAAGGGGACAGCCGTCAGCGCCGCGCGCTCCGTCTTCACCAGGGAGGAGACCAGCAGCGCCAGGCCGGTGCCGGTGCAGGCCGTGAGGGTCATCCACAGCCATTGGCTGAAGACGGTGCCCCGGATTTCCAGGAACCAGTGGCCGATCGCGGTATAGGCGAGGCATTGGCCGGCGGCGACGAGCCCCAGCGCGCTGAACTTCGCCGCCACGTAGAGCAGTGGATTCGGGCGGCAGTTCCGCTCCCGCCGCAGCACCGGTCGGTCCCGCAGGATCTCCGTGGCGGAGTTCGTCAGGCCCAGGAACATCGCCACCGTGGCGGAGAGGAAGAGATAGGCGGGGATGTGGAGGGCCGTGGGGAATTCATAGGCGCCCTCCTTCGAGGAGCGGAGGGTCACGGCGATCAGCAGGGCCAGCAGGGGCGCTTCCAGCAGCGTGGAATAGAGCGTCCCGCGGTTCCGCATCTTGGAAAGCAGGGAGCGCTGGAACTGCGTGGCGAAGACGGACAGGGAGCGCTTGATCCCGCGCCCCGCGCCGAGCACGGCGGGTGTGGCCGGCACGGGGGTATTCGCCAGGCGCTCGATCCGGGAGGGCGGAGCGCCTTCGCCGAGGGAATTCACCAGCGAACGGCTCTCGAAGCGCTCCTGCCAGAAGTTCGCCGGGAAGCGGCGAGCCGCGGAAGGATTCTGGCCGCCGCCGATCTGGGCGAGGGGCGTCTCCAGGATATCGAAGACGAAGTCCGCGCCGAGGGGAGCATTTTCCGAGACGGAAGGGTGGGAAATCCCCAGCTCCGCGGCGATGTCCCGGAAATAGGCGATCATCGCCGCGGGCGTGCCGAAGAAGGCGAGCTTGCCGCCGTTGTCGAGCAACAGCGCCTTGTCGAAAAGCCCCATCACCTTCGCGCCGGGGCGGTGAAGGGAGGCGATGACGATCTTGTCCCGGGCGAGGGAACGCAGGGTTTCCGCCACGTGCTCGGAATCCTTCGAGGAAAGGCCGGAGATCGGCTCGTCGAAGAGGAAAACCTCCGCGGCGCTGCCCAGGTCCAGGCCCAGGTTCAGCCGGCTGCGCTCCCCGCCGCTGAGCGTCTTTTCCCCGGGGGAGCCCACGCGGCGGCGGGCGATGGCCTGCAGCCCGAGCTCGGCCAGGATGCCGTCCGCGCGGCGGCCGACTTCCTCCGCGGTCAGGAAAGGGCGGCGGATGGTGGTGGCGTGGCGGAGGTGCTCCCGCACGGTGAGTTGGGGATTGAGCGCCTCTTCCTGGGGCATGTAGGCGATCGAGCGGATCAGCTCCAGGCGGCTCTGGTAGAGGGAGGCCTCGTTCAGCCGCACGCGCCCGCGGCTCGGCTCCAGTTGCCCGGCCAGCACGGAGAGCAGGGTGCTCTTGCCGCTGCCGCTGGGGCCGATGATGCACATCATCTCCCCGCGCCCGACCTCGAAGTTGACGTTGTCCAGCGCCCGCCCGCCGGGCACGAACTGGTGGATGAGATCCTGAACCTTGAGTGCCTCGATGAGATTGCGCTCTTCATCGATGATGCCCTCGCTGAAGCGGCAGCGCAGCGCCTGGGTGCGGGAAAGCCGGATGATGGAGCCTTCCCGCAGCGGGGCGGAGTTTTTCACCGGGATATCGTCCGCCGTGATGACTCCTTCCGCTTCGCGGACAAAGAGATCGCCCGTGCGGCGTTCCAGGTCGAAGCGCACGCGGAGCACCACGCGGGGGGCGAGGCCGGGAGCGAGCAGCAGATCGCCCCGCTCCAGCACGGAGGGGTCGTTCGAGACGCGGAAGTCCCGCTGGTCCGCCTCCAGGCGGAAGCGGCCGCCCGCTTCCGCGCGGCGGCGGCGCAGGGCATCCAGGGTGATGGAAAAGCCGGAGGGCTCGGAAAGGCGTTCGTGGTGGCCGCAGAGGACCGGCTTGCCCGGCACCAGCAGGCCCCGGCCGTTCATGGCGAGCTCGGTGGGTTTCAGCGCCTCCACCTCCGCCTGGAGGCCGAAGCGGATGCGCACGGCGCTCTGGCGGCTGCGGGCGCGCTCGCTGGTCAGGCCCTCTTCCGCCAGGGCGAGGAAAATGGCCGGGCGGTTCCCGGTGAGCTTTACATTGAGGAAGAAAATCAGGTCCTCGCAGGTGAGCGTCCAGCCGGGGACGACGAGTTGCTGGCGCTCGCGCATGCGCAGGAAAGCGCCGCTTTCCAGGGAGCGGCCGCGGACCCAGAGGGGATTTTCCCCGGTATTCCGCACCAGCAGCAGGTCCGCGGCGCGGTAAACGCGGAAAGCGTGCCCTTCCGCCTGATCCGGGAGGAGGATTTCAGCTCCGGGTCCGGCGGAGAAAGTGATGCGCTCGAAGCCGGAATTTTCCGCCGGGTCTTCCCCGCCCATTTCGGCCAGGATCTGGCGCGCCAGGTCCGGCCGGCCGAGACGGCGCAGGAAGACCTCGAAGGAGGCCCGGCTGCGCTCCGAGCGACCGACCGCATCCACCAGGGTGTAGAGCTGGAGTCCTACCGCCACTTTCTCGGAGTCATCCAGCAACTCCCTGAGATCCAGCGCAGTGCGGGCCAGGGGCTTCTGCTCCCGCACGGCCCGCTGGACGCGCCGGGCCAGCCAGGAGTGGTCCGCCTCCGGGAAGGCGCTGCGGAGCAGGTCCAGGATCAGGTCCGCTTCCTCCGCATCCAGCCGGCCGTCCAGCGTGGCGAAGCCCGCGAAGGCATCCACCATCAGCCCCAGCACGCGCGCGCCGGAAGAACCGGAGCGGCGGCGGTGACGCCAGCGGGCGAGCAGGTCGGGGGAGCGGACGCGCGTGTCCGGGCTGTCGTCCTGCGGCGCGTCCCGGTGATCCATCCGCGCGATGATTGGCAATGGCGGGCCGGGCGGCAAGAGCGGCGGAAAAAATTGGGTTTTCTTTCCCCGGATGAGGACTACCCTGCCGTGCCCTTTGCAGGTCCCGCCGGAGATGCTATGATCCGGCACGTTCCCGCGGGAGCTCCAACGAAGAACCATGTCAGAATCGCCCCAAAATCGTCCGCCGCAAGGCCCCGGCACGCGCGGACCCAACGACCCGCCCGGGTTCAACTGGCGCCTCGCCATTCTCCTCGCGGCGGCATTTCTCATCCTCGGGATCGCATTTCTCCAATCTCCGATGGGCGGTTCGGCCCAGCCGATGAGTTATGCCCAGTTCCGCAAAGCCTGGGACCAGGGGCTGGTCATCATGGATGATCCGAAGCACCCGCTGGAGGTGACGAACGGCGAAAGCCCGACCAACGCGATCATCAAGGGTTTCCTCGCGACGAAGCCGCCGCGGACTTCCGGCGAGGAGCCGGGCACCAGCCGCGAGATCCAAGCCACCGTGCCGCTGGCGGAACTGGATGGGATGCTGGGCGACTCCGCGATCTACCGTATCAGCCGCGAACCCGCGCCCGAGCCGGGAGCCCAGACCACCGTGCTTTCCAAGGCGGGGCTCCGCCGCGTGGCCGCGCTCGGCGAAATCAAGCCCCTGGACGAGAAATCGCCGCTCACGGTATATTCCGCGGACGGCGCTACCGGTGTGATCGTGGCCCGCCAGGAGGTTCCCGCGGAGAAAGCCGCCGCGGGAGAAGAGGGCAAGGCCGCCCAGCCTCGACCTTTCCAGGTCACCGCGCCGCTGCTGATGCTGGGCGACGACATGGGGCAGCTCCTCAAGGAGAAGCAGCTTCCCTTCAAGCCGAGCAACGATTTCCTGAGCCGGGCGATCTTCACCTTCCTGCCGGTGCTGCTGATCGTGCTGCTGCTTTTCTTCCTCTTCCGCCAGCAGATGAAGGCGGCGGGACGGGGAGCCATGTCCTTCGGCAAGTCCAAGGCGCGCCTGCTCACCCGCGATCACAACAAGGTCACCTTCAAGGACGTGGCGGGCATCCAGGAAGCCAAGGAGGAGCTGTGGGA
>CBFGVD010000083.1:0-9869 GCA_965651965.1 uncultured Verrucomicrobiaceae bacterium
CGATGTGGCCGAGCGCGAGCAGATAGGCTTCCAGCAGTTCCGCCCGCTCCTCCGCCTTGCCCAGCAGGTAACGGGTGCGCCGGATGATCACCTCCCGCCGGTGCTCGATGTAGCAATCGATGGCTTCCTTGAGCGAAAGCAGCTTCGGCCGGCGCTCGTGGATCGCCAGCATGTTCACGCTGAAGGAAGTCTCCAGGGCCGTGAGCTTGAAAAGCTGGTTCACGATCACCTGCGGCCGCGCATCCCGCTTCAGCTCGATCTCGATCCGCGTTTCTTCGTCGGAAAGGTCGCGCATGCCCGAAATGCCGGTCAGGGTCTTCTCGTTCACCAGCTCCGCGATGCGCTGCTGGAGCGTCGCCCGGTTCACGCCGTAAGGCACCTCCCGGATCGTGATGATCGATTTCCCGGAATCGCTTTCGACCACCTCCACCTTGCCGCGCATGCGGATCGAGCCGCGGCCGGTGCGGAAGTATTCCTCGATGCCGCGAAGACCCCGGATCTCGCATGAGACCGGAAAATCCGGTCCCTTCACGTGCTCCATGATCTCCGGCAGCGTGATCGCGGGATTGTCGATCTGCGCGCAGATCGCGTCCACGATCTCGCCGAGGTTATGCGGCGGCAGGTTCGTCGCCATGCCCACCGCGATTCCCGTCCCGCCGTTTACCAGCAGATTCGGGAAGGCCGCGGGCAGCACCGTGGGCTCCGTCAGGCGTTCGTCGTAGTTCGGGACGAAATCGACCGTATCCTTGTCGAGATCCTCCATCATCGCCAGGCCCAGGTGGGTCAGGCGCGCCTCCGTATATCGCATCGCGGCTGGCGGGTCTCCTTCCACCGAACCGAAGTTCCCCTGGCCGTCCACCAGACGTTCCCGCATGGACCAGGGCTGCCCCATGTTCACCAGCGTGGGGTAGATCACCGCCTCGCCGTGCGGATGGTAGTTCCCGGAGGTGTCGCCGCAGATCTTCGCGCACTTGATGTGCTGCTTGCCCGGTGCCAGGTTCAGCTCCCGCATGGCATAGAGAATCCGGCGCTGGGATGGCTTCAGCCCGTCGCGCACATCGGGAAGCGCACGGGAAATGATCACCGACATCGAATAATCGAGGAAGGACTTCGAGAGCTCTTCGGCGACGTTGATCGGCTTGATTGGGTCGTTGGCAAACATGGAAAGCGATTGGGCCAGTGATCGGAGATCAGGGGTCGGTGGTCATCCCGGGGACAACCGGCGGTTCAGACGTCGAGGTTCCGGACGTTCAGGGCGTTGTCCTCGATGAAGCGCTTCCGCGGCTCCACGATGTCGCCCATCAGGATGTCGAACATGCGGTCGGCTTCCACGGCATTGTCCTCGTCCAGGCGGACACGCAGGAACTGCCGGGTCTCGGGATCCATCGTCGTCGAGAAAAGTTCCTTGGCGTTCATTTCGCCCAGGCCCTTGAAGCGCTTGATCTGGACCCCGCGGCGGCCGATCTCCAGGACGCGCCCGAGGATTTCGGGAATGGAAAACACCGGCGTGACCACCTGCTTCTCGCCTTCTCCTTCCACCAGTTCGAAAAGCGGCCCGTCGTCCTTGAAGAACTCGCCGGTCGGCAGACCGATCTCCTCCAGGCGTGCCAGGATCTTCTGGATCGGATGGGATTCGTGGAGGTCGTAGCGCACCGCACGGCGGCTGGGACCCTCCGTCGCGGGGCTGTCCTCCTCCGGGCTCTCGCCGAAAAGCCGGAGGTCGCGGTTCTCCGCCGCGAAATCCCGCAGCGCGTTGTCATTCGCGAAGTAGTGGATCGTCTCCACGTTCCCCGCCCTCACCCGGATCATATGCTCGGGCAGGTGCCCGTCCACCCGCGCGTCCAGATAGGCGCGGAAGGAGCCGCCGTTGCCCTCGATGGAGCCGGAATACCGCGAGAGCGAAGACAAGGTCTCCAGGATCGATTTCAGTTCGTCCGAATCGAAACTCCGCGAGCCGTCCGGCAAGCGCAAGGTCACATCGCCCGCCCCCAGATCGATCAGGATGCGGTTCAACTCGTCATTGTCCTGCACATACTCGTGCCGCTTCTTTCGCGATACCAGGTAGAGCGGGGGCTGCGCGATATACAGGTAACCGCGCTTCACGAGCTCCGGCATGTGGCGGCAGAAGAACGTCAGCAAGAGCGTGCGGATGTGCGAACCGTCCACGTCGGCATCGGTCATGATGACGATCTTGTGATAGCGCACCTTTTCCACCTTGAAGGAACCCTCCTGGTCCCCGTCGCCGATCCCGGCCCCGATGGCCGTGATCATG
Source organism: uncultured Verrucomicrobiaceae bacterium (assembly GCA_965651965.1). GTDB lineage: Bacteria > Verrucomicrobiota > Verrucomicrobiia > Verrucomicrobiales > Akkermansiaceae > Haloferula. The sequence goes on from CBFGVD010000083.1 coordinate 2,273, forward strand.
GACTGGATCTCCTTGTTCTGGAGCGCCCGGTGGAGGCGGGATTTCTCGACGTTGATCAGCTTGCCCCGCAGCGGCAGGATCGCCTGCGTGCGGCGGTCCCGGCCTTGCTTCGCGGAGCCGCCCGCGGAATCACCCTCGACGATGTAGAGCTCGGACTTCGCGGGATCGCGCTCGGAGCAGTCGGCCAGCTTGCCCGGAAGCCCGCCGCCGGAGAGCGCGGACTTGCGCACCGTCTCGCGGGCCTTGCGTGCCGCTTCGCGAGCCCGTGCCGCATTCACCGACTTCTCGATGATGCGCTTGGCGATATTCGGGTTCTCCTCGAAAAATTGCACGAGGCCCTCGTAGACGATCGAAGAAACCACGCCCTCGATCTCGGAGTTCACCAGTTTGCCCTTCGTTTGCGAAGAGAAACGGGGACTCGGCATCTTCACCGAAATCACGCAGACCAATCCCTCGCGGACATCGTCGCCGGAAAGAGCCGGATCCTTGTCTTTCAGGATCTTGTTCGCCTTCGCATACTGGTTGATCCCGCGGGTCAACGCGGTGCGGAAGCCGGTCAAGTGGGTACCGCCGTCCGCATTCGGGATGGAATTCGCGAAACAGAGGATCTGGTCGTTATACGAATCGTTGTATTGGAAAACAACATCCGCAAACACGTCTTCCTGCGACTGCTTGCCGTCGTAATCGATATCGATCTGGCGCTTGCCGGTGAGGCTGACCGGTTCGTCGTGCACCAGCGTCTTGTTTTCGCCGAGCTGGCGGACGAATTCGATGATGCCCTCCGCATAGTAAAAGGTCGTCTTCTTCGCGGATTCCGGCCGCTCGTCCTCGAGATCGATGGTCAGCCCCGGGTTCAGGAAGGCCAGTTCCCGCAGGCGGGTCGCCAGGCGATCGAATTTGAATTCGATGGTATCGACGAAAATCGTCGCGTCGGGGAAAAAGGTGATCGTCGTCCCCGTCCGCTTCGGGTCCACCTCGCCCACGATGTGCAGGGGTTCGGTGGTTTTTCCCCGCTCGAAGGCGATGGCATGGACCTTACCCTCGCGGAATACCTCCGCCTTGAACCAATCGGAAAGCGCGTTCACGCACTTCGCGCCCACGCCGTGGAGGCCCCCGGAGTATTTGTAGGCACCCTGCCCGAATTTGCCGCCCGCGTGCAGGTTCGTCAGCACCAGCTCCACCGCCGGAATCCCGAACTTCGGGTGGACGTCCACGGGAATCCCGCGCCCGTTGTCCGCTACGGAAATCGAACCGTCCACATGGATCGAAACCTTGATCCGGTCGCAATAGCCCGCCAGATGCTCGTCGATGGAGTTGTCAAGAACCTCGAAAACGCAGTGGTGGAGGCCCCGCTCGTCCGGGTCGCCGATGTACATCCCGGGCCGCTTCCGCACGGCCTCCAGGCCCTCCAGTTTGTCGATCTGCGCAGCCCCGTACTGCTGGTCGCCGCTGACGTTCGTATCCGCTTTTTCGGGCTCCTGATGCTCTTCAGACATGGACCTGCGAAGGGTCTGAAATACCCGCTCCGGAGACAAGGCCGATTGTCGGAAATCGGCATATTTCCAAGACCGGAAGCCGCTTTCCAAGGCCCTGATTTCGAGCCGATTACAAAACGCGGCTCAAGCGCCGTCCAAGGACAGGCATGACAACTGCCATTTCAACAACACGTCCCCGGGTTCAACCTCGCCGTCGGCGATCGACTCGATGATCGAACGGGGTGCGATCAGGGAAGCGTCGATATCCAGCTCCGCCGCCCTGGCATCGCGGGCGGAGATCAAACGTCCCACGCGCGCATCGAAATCCGAGTCCCGGCGGCGGCGCAAGCCCCGGGGCTTCTCCGGCCACTCCTCCGCGCTCCGCGCGCGGGCCGCATCCAGCACCTCCGTGAGCCGCTTCCTCCGGTCCGGGCGGTAATGCGGGGGAATTTCGATCCGCTTCCCGCCGGCAAGCGCGTGGCTCCAGTCGATCAGCTGGCGGTTCGTCACCACCATGAAAGATGGCCGGTCCCAGGAGGAAGCCTCGGCATCGCGCCACTCCCACAGGGACTTGAGGAAATTCAGCCCGGAACGGTCCAAGCGGCCCGATCCCTGGATCCGCCAGGGCTCCCCTCGGGATTCATCCCGCTCCAGGACTTTCTGGCGGGCTGCCTCGCAGCTCTCCACGAACCACTCGAAACGGCCCTTCTCCTTGAGCAAACCGGAGATCATCTCCCCCATCGGCAAAAGATAGCGCACGTCATTGAGGGCATACTCCATCATCTTCGCGGACAAGGGCCGCTTGCCCCAATCCGCTTTTTGTGATGATTTGGAAAGGCTTACGCCGAAATACAATTCCACCAGATCGGCCAGCCCGAACCGCCGGACACCCAGCAGCCGGGCACCGATTTGCGTATCGTAAACCACCGGCGGGAGGGTGGCAAAACTCCGCCGGAGCATCGTCATGTCATAATCCGCGCCATGCATCCAGACTGCCCGGCTGCCGAGGAAATCCCCCAAGGGGGACAAGTCGTCGATCGCCAGCGGATCGATCAGGACATCCTCTCCCGCGCAGGAATATTGCACCAGGCACAAAGACTCCCGGTAGCGGTGCAAGCTGTCCGCCTCGGTATCGATCGCACAGACGGCATCGGTCCCGGGCCGGGAAAGCAACGAAATAAGACCCTGTGTATCGTTGACGAAAGGAAGCGATGACATGACCCGGGGGGAGCCCATTTCAGGCGAAAGGCAAGGCTCCGGAGCCCTGATTGCGGACTCCGGAGCCTTTGTCGAATTCAAAATACCGCATCGTCACGGTTTCAGCCCATGCCTCATTTGAGTGCGCCGACCGTGACTTTCACACCGAGCTTCGGAAGCTCGGCACCCGGATCCACGGGATTCAGGCTGCGGAGGACCAGGATTTCCTGTTCGTGGGTCACATTCGGGAGAATCCCGTCGGTAAAGGTGACGGCACCGAAGGCATCCACCAGACGGGTCCGGATCTCGAGATCTTCGGTGGTGGATTCCGTGCGGGTCGTGAGACTCCAATTTCCTTCGATCTTCAGCTTCCGAGGTTTCAGTTTTGCCGGCTTGCCCTTCTTGCCCTTCTTGCCCTTCTTGCCCGGAACCAATTCGACGAATTCATACTTCACCGTAGTACCGGTACGAGGGCGGGTCGGAACCTCGAAGACAATGTGGTTCTCGTCATCAAGGGTCACTTCGCTCGGGCCGGCAGGCTGCTCCGTTGCCTCCACGATCGGATTGCTCACCGTGGAAAGCAGGGTATAATACTCGCCCGCCCCGGTAGGATTCTCATTATAAGTAGCCTTGGCGGCGGCATTCAGATGCTCGTTGGTCGGGTACTGGAAAGCGTACTCATCCGCGTTGATCATGCCGTCGCGGTCGAAATCGCCCTTCGCGGCCCGTTCCCGCTTGGAAGTTCCGGCGGGGAAAACGCTTTGGGCATATCCGTTGTAGCTATCCACGAAGATCACCTTGGCGCGGAAATCGCGGTCCGAATCGTCGTAGGCGACCCCGCTGCTCTGGAGGAAGCGGTTGTACTGCAGGTTCATCACGCCCTCGTCGCCCACCACATAGAAGTGCGGCGGCATGTTGTAGGCGCGCACGGTGGCATTCGTGAGGCGCACCGGTGCCTGCGGGACCGTCGGCGGGAAGGTCAGGAAGGATTCCGTGGGATCCAGGATGGAGAAATAAATCTGGTCGCCCGAACGGATGATCGAGCGGTCGTTGCCCACCCACTTGATCGAGGTGATCAGGCGCGGGTCCATCTGGTAGTACTCCTGGTTCCAGGAGCCGGTCGTGAAGCGGAATCCGGCACGGCGGCTGCGGGTATTGGAGCCGAGCGCTTCAAGCGTCGGCACCACCGTCACCTTGTAAGCCACCGGATTGAGCTCGGGGAAACCCTTGCGCGGGAAGGTGAACAGATACTGCCCGGGAACGATTTCCTCGTTCATCCGCTTCAGCTCGCCAGCACCGGCACCGTAGTTCCGCACCAGGGTGTACTCGGTCAGGTCGAACTGCCGCACGCTCGCGGTCCGGATGTCGTAGAAGACCACGTCCGTCTCGTCCTGGAAGCCCTCGAGCGGGCGGGGCAGGGCGGATGGCGGGCCCGCGAAAAGCTCGCAGAGCTCGGGGCGGGAGGGCTCTACGAAACGGGAGTCCACGATGGTCTGCACCGACCAGTAGGAACTGTCGTCCAGCACCCCGTCGTTGTCGGCATCCCCGGAGGCGACGAATCCCGTCGCACCGTCCTCGCACGGCGGAATATCCGTCGGCGGGAAAAAGGCCGCCGAACCGTTCAGCGGGCAGCCCGTGTCGTAGGTGAAATTCCCGTCATAGAAATACAGATTCAGCTCGCCTCCGGTGAAACGCAGGTTGAAAGCATTGGTTTGATAATAGGTGCGATTCGCAGACAGGGCCAAGGCGTCGTCCGCTCGAACGGGGGCGGTGATGACGACCGTGGCAAGCGCGGCGGCTAGGATCCGGTGGGTTTCCATGGCTCGAAACATCATCGTGACCCCCGGTTTGACAAGCAGATTCTCGGAAGGCGGAGCTTCTTCACCCCATCTTCACAAAACACTGCGTTTTGCGCGAATGCATCGTGAATGCCATGTCATTCACCAGACCTCAGCGCAGGCCGCGCAGTAGCAATTCCGCGTTGCTCTTCGTCGCGCGGAGGTTCTTCAGCAGGGTCTCGATGGCATCGCCCACGGGCAGCTGCGCGAGCTGGCGCCGCAGATCCAGCACCTTCGCGAATTCCTCCGGATGGTAAAGGCGGTCGTCGTTCCGGGTTCCGCTCTGGGGGATGTGGATCGCGGGGAAAACCCGTCTTTCGGCCAATTCCCGGTCCAGCCGGACCTCCATGTTGCCGGTGCCCTTGAACTCCTCGAAGATCACGTCGTCCATCCGGCTTTCCGTCTCGATCAGCGCGGTGGCGAGCACGGTGAGGCTTCCACCCTCTTCCACGTTTCGGGCATTGCCGAAAAACTTGCGCGACTTCTGCAGGGCTACCGGGCTCACGCCGCCGCTTCCGATCGGGCCTCCCTGGGAGGCGGCGTTGTGGCCGCGCGCGAGCCGGGTCAAGCTATCCAAAAGGAGAACGACGTCTTTCCCCTGCTCCACCAGCCGCCGCGCGCGCTCGATCACCAGATCCGCCACCTGGGCGTGCCGGCGCGGCGCCTCGTCGAAGGTCGAGGCGTAAACCGTCGTACCCACGGTCTCTTCAAAGTCCGTGACCTCTTCCGGCCGCTCGTCCAGCAGCACCACGATCAGCTCGATCTCCGGGTGATTGCGGCGGATCGCCTTCGCGATCTGTTTGAGCAGGATCGTCTTCCCGCCGCGCGGAGGGGCCACGATCAAACCGCGCTGGCCCTTCCCGAGCGGTGCCACCAGGTCGAGAACCCTCACGCCCAGGGCCTCCGGGCCCTCCCCCTCCAGCACGATCCGGCGGTCCGGGAACAAGGGAGTGAGCTTGTCGAATTCCTTCGGGACCTTGAATTCCGCAGCCGGTATTCCCTCGATTTCAAGGATTTCCGTCGCGGAGAGATACTTGTCCCGGTCGCGCGGGGCGCGGATGCGCACCTTGATCCGGTGCCCGGCTCTCAGGCCGTGATCCCGCAGCAGGTGCCCGTTCACATACAGATCGTCCGGGGATGTACGAAAGCTACGCGCCGGATCCCGCAGCATGGCGTAGTTTTCCTTCGCTTGCTCGACGATTCCTTCCCCGACGAGAGTCGCCCCTTCGTTCGCGAAGAAGCTCAGCAGCTCGAAAATCAACTGCGTCTTCGGAGCCCCCGCAGTGATGCGCGCGGGAACCGCCTCCGCCATCGCGAGAAGATCTCCCAAAGACTTGAGCCTGAAGGAATTGATATCGATGATCTGGGGCACGGGAGCCGCCTCCTGCACGGCGGCAGGAGCAGTCTCGGGGGCGGGGCGCTCCGCGGGGAGCCGGGTATCGTCGTCGCTCGTCATGGCGTGGAAATGGAGGAAGCGCTTCAACTGCGCTTCCAGTGCGGGGATCGGTCCTTCGTTCCAGAAGACATGGTCGGCCAGGCGGAGCTTCTCTTCTTGAGGCATCTGCGCCGCGAAGATGGAATCGATCATGGCATCGTCGAAGCCATTCCGTTCGCGCAAACGCTTCCGGCGTGTCGCGGAACCGGCGGCGACCAGCAGATTGGCTTCCTGGCCGAAATCGAATCCGTTCTCGAACAGCAGCGGAATATCCGCCACGAACAAGGACGACCCCAGTTTGCGGGCGGATTCCAAAGATTCAAGACATTCCTCGCGTACCCTGGGATGGAGGATGGCCTCCAGATCCCGGCGCGCCGACGGATCGCCGAATACCTGCCGCCTCAGGCTCGCCCGGTCCACCCCGCCGCCTTCCGCCAGCACTCCCGGCCCGAACCGGCCCGCCACGGCCCGGGCCACCGCCGGGTCCGCGGCGAGCAAACCGTGGACGCAGGCATCCGCATCGAAAAGCACGGCTCCCGGGCAATGCCCGGAAAGCAAGCGGCATGCCGTGGATTTCCCGCTGGCGACGCCGCCGCTGAGACCGAAAACGTGCATGCCGAATCCAAACGGCGCACCCGCACCGCAATCAACTGCCAAATCGCGAGGGCTCGCCGTCCGCAAAAAAACGGGCGGAGGGTATTCCCTCCGCCCGCCTTGAACTTTTATCGGAGCGATCCGGCTCAGTTGCCGAGCTCGGGCAGCACGCCCACACCCCCGTCCACGGGGAGCGCGTCCGCGCCGCCGATCTGCGGCAGGGCCTCGGCACCGCGGATCGGACGCCCGGTGGCATCGATGATCTGGGCGGTCACGAAGATGATCAGGTTGCTCTTGATCCGGTTCTCGGCCTTGCTCTGGAAGAGGCGGCCCACCACCGGGATATCGCCGAAGACCGGCACCTTGTCCTCGACCGTCTGCACGTCCTCGCGCATCAGGCCGCCGACAGCCACGGTGTAGCCGTCATAGATGGTCAGCGCGGTTGTCACGCGGCGGCTGGAGAACACCGGCATTTCGATCCGGTTTTCCGTGATGGTCACCGTGGTCGGGTTGCCGAGGAAGTCGGTCGCCGGCGACTGGATCGGGCTGCCGTAGTTGACGAAGCCTTCGAACTCGACGATTTCCGGGGCGAAGCGGAGGTCGATCACGAAGTCGTTGCCACCGATGGTCGGCTCGATTTCCAGCGTGATGCCGGTGTTCCGGGTCTCGAACGAGGTCGGGGTGGCCGGGGTTACCGGGAACGAGCTTGCTCCACCGCCGAGACCGAGGCCACCGCCGTCGGAGAAGCTGCTGCCGATCGAGTTCGGACGTTCCGGGGGCTCGTATTCGGTCGGGTAGATAAACTCGCGGATGATCTCGATCAGCGCCTTTTCGGTCGAGCGGGCGGTGATGCTGGGCGCGGTCATCAGGTCGGTGCCCTTCTTCTGGGCCAGACCCCGCATGATCATCTGCACCTGTCCGTCCGAGAACAGGCCGGTCAGCGCGGCGATGCCGGGAGCCGGGCTGGCGCTGGTGTCGGAGCGCGAGGTGTTGTTCAGGATCGCATCGATGCTGTTGCGGTTGATCGCGCCGAGGCCGGACCGGTTTCCCGCGGTGAC
>CBFGVD010000084.1:0-9861 GCA_965651965.1 uncultured Verrucomicrobiaceae bacterium
GGCAGACTAAGCTCCGTTCATAAAGGTTCTTCTCCCGTGAATGCCCGTGCCGAGTTGCCCAGCCCAGCCATGACCCGTTCGACTTCCCGGGGCCTGCCCCGCTCCCTGACCACCGGCCTGCAGCTCTACCGGGAGGGCTGGCCCGTCATCGGCGTGCCGAAGACCATCGACAACGACCTGCGCGCCACCGCCATGACCTTCGGCTTCGATAGCGCCGTGAGCACGGTGGTGGACGGCCTGGACCGCCTGCACACCACGGCGGAGAGCCACAAGCGCATCATGGTGCTGGAAGTGATGGGCCGCCATGCCGGGTGGATCGCCCTCTGGGGCGGCATCGCCGGCGGCGCGGACGTGATCCTGCTTCCCGAAATTCCTTTCGATACCGAGAAAGTGGCGGAATTCATCCGCCAGCGCGATGCCCAGGGGCATCACAGCACCCTGGTGGTGGTGGCGGAAGGCGCCCACCTGCCGGATGGCGAACTTGCCACGATTGCCGAAAATGCAGGCGGGGAAGTCCGCCTCGGCGGCATCGGCGATATCATCGCGCGGCGCCTGGAATCGCTCACCGGCAAGGAAACGCGCTCCTGCACCCTGGGCCACCTCCAGCGCGGCGGTGCTCCCACGGCGCTCGACCGTATCCTCGGTACCCGTTTCGGCGTGATGGCGGTGAAACTCGCCGAAGAAGGCCGCTTCGGCCGCATGGTGAGCTACCAGGCCTACCACGTGGATTCCGTGCCGATCGAAGAGGCGGTGAACCAGCTCCGCCTCGTGGAGCCGGATGGCGAGATGGTGAAGGCCGCCAAGGCCGTCGGCATCTGCCTGGGAGATTGATTTTCCGCGGACTTTTTCTCTTCTCAAGCGGCACCCGGCGCAGGGTGCCGCTTTTTTGTTTCCCGCGGACACGGTCCCCTGCGGCCGCGTCCGTTTCACTTTTCGCTTCCGGCGCTCCCCGGCGGTTGACGCCGCGGCTTTCCGGCTCGAATACTCCCGCCCCCGAGACTCCCGTAGGAACCACATGGAAAACGTCATCATCATCGGCACCGGCTGCGCCGGTTACACCGCCGCCATTTACACCGGCCGCGCCAATCTCGCTCCCCTCATGCTCACCGGCACCCAGCCCGGCGGCCAGCTCACCACCACCACGGAGGTTGAAAACTTCCCAGGCTTCCCGGAGGGCATCATGGGCCCGGAACTGATGATGAACATGCAGAAGCAGGCGGAAAAGTTCGGCGCGCGCATCGAGTACACCGAGGTCCAATCCGTCGAGAAGCGCGAGGACGGGAGCTTTTTGGTGAAAACCGCCTCCGGCGACAAGGAGGCCCGGACCGTCATCATTGCCACCGGAGCGGCACCGAAGCACCTCGGCCTGCCGAATGAAAAGCAGCTCATCGGCCGCGGCCTTACCTCCTGCGCCACCTGCGACGGCGCTTTCTACCGGGACGTGCCCGTGGCCGTGATCGGCGGCGGGGACAGTGCCGCGGAGGAAGCGACCTTCCTCACCCGCTTCGCCAGCAAGGTCTATCTTATCCATCGCCGGGACGAATTGCGCGCCTCGAAGATCATGGCCGACCGGGCGCTCGCGAACCCGAAGATCGAGCCGGTGTGGAACAGCACCGTGACCGAGTACCTCACCGACGAGGCCGGTGAAATGCGCGCCGTGAAGCTCAAGAGCCTTGTCACCGGCGAGGAGAGCGAACTGGAGCTGAAATGCGTTTTCGTCGCGATCGGCCACGTTCCGAACAGCGCCTTCCTGGGCGATCTGGTGGACAAGGACGAGAACGGCTACATCCTCCAGAATCCCGGCCGCACCACCACCAGGACTCCCGGGCTCTTCGCGGCCGGAGATGTGGCGGACCACTATTACCGCCAGGCGGTCACCGCCGCGGGCCAGGGCTGTGCCGCCGCCCTGGAGGCGGAGCGCTACCTCGCGGAGCACGAGTGAAGCTCGCAGCCGCGTGACCATGGCTCCCGGGGCCGGCCGTATGCCGCCCCGGGGAAACGGGTCGTGTCGGCCGGATCGTTTCCTCGGATCAGTCCAGCAACAGCACCTCCGCATTCGCCGAGCGCAGGCGGAAGGTCTTTTGCGCGAGGTCGTGGTAGGCCTTGATGGAGCGGATGGTGCGGCTTTTCACCCGCATCAGCACGGAGTGCGTGCGCGCCACGTTGCCTTTCACTTCCACGCCGCGCAGCAGCGGGCTGTCGGAAATGCCGGTGGCGCTGAAGAGGATGCGGTCGCCTTTCGCCAGATCCTTGGAAAGATACACCCGGTCCAGCAAGTTGCCGTGGCCTTCCGCGATCAGCACGCGCTTCTCCAGCGCGTCCTTCGGCCAGATCTTCGCCTGCAAGCCGCCGCCCAGGCAGCGCAGCCCGGCGGCGGAGAGCACGCCCTCCGGCGCGCCGCCGATGCCCACGTAGAGGTCCACGTTGCTATCCGCCAGCGCGGGGGCGATCGCCGCGGCGATATCTCCATCCGCGATCATCCACAGCTTCGCGCCGATGCGGCGCACGGCGTCGATGTAAGGCTGGTTCCGGTTCCGGTCCAAGACCATCACGACGATGTCGCGGATGTCCTTGCCCAGGATCTTCGCGGTGATCTTGATCACCTCTTCCGTCGGCGCTTCCACGCTGATGGGCAGCGCGGGATCGGCGATGAAGGCCTTCCGGACCTTTTCCGGGTAGGAGAGCTTTTCCAGGTAAAAGGCGGGGATGTCCTCCAGCGCGCTTACCTCTCCTTCCACCGGGATCGCCGCGGCGATGCAGGAGACGGAATTCGCCATGCCCTTGGAGACGTTCGTGGTCCCGTCCACCGGATCCAGCGCGATGTGGAATCGGGGCGCGCCGGCCTCCCAGGTGCCCGCCTTCTCGCCTTTGAAAATGCCGGGAGCCTCGTCCTTGATGCCCTCGCCGATCACCACCTCTCCGCGCATGTCCATCAGGTCGAACATGCCGCGGATCGCGTCGCAGGCGGCCGCGTCCGCGGCTTCCTTGTCCCCGCGGCCCATCCAGCGGTGGGCCACGATGGCGGCACCCTCCGTCGCGCGGAGGAAATCCATTTCGAAGATGCGTTCGGGATCGATCATGGAAACCGGGAAGGAAAGCAACGGGGGTGCAAATCACGGGGCGGCCCGCTCAGCTTCCGATGAGGGCCGCGAATCGTTCGTATGCCGCCTGCCACTTCTCCGGGTCGTGCGGGCGATAGGTCTCGAAGCCGAAGGAGCGCCGCACGAGCTGCCTGCCCGCGGCCAGATCCGGCAGGTGGCCGGTGGCGATCATCTGCACCACGATATTCCCGCAGGAGGTGGCTTCGACCGGACCGGCCACGACCTCGATCCCGAGGGCGTCCGCCGTGGCCTGTGCCAGGAAGGCATTCTGGATGCCGCCGCCGCCCGCGTGCAGGCGCTGGAAGCGCGTGCCGGCCAGCTTGCAGAAATTTTCGTAAACCACGCGGTACTTCAGCGCCAGGGATTCGGAGGCCACGCGCAGGATCGTTCCCTTGTCCCGCGGCACGGCCTGGCCGCTTTTCTCGCACCAGGCGCGGATCTTCGCGGGCATCTGTCCCGGCGCGGCGAAGACCGCGTCGTCGGGATCGATGAAGGCGGAGAAGGCCGGGGCCGCCTCAGCTAGCTTCGCCATCTCCGCATAGGAGAGGGTTTCGCCATCCAGTGTCCACTGGCGCTTGCACTCCTGGATCAGCCAGAGGCCGGAGATGTTTTTCAGGAAGCGCACGCTGCCCTCCGCCCCCAGCTCGTTGCAGCAGCGGGCGGCGAAGGCTTCCGGCGTGCGGATCGGCTCGCGCGTCTCCAGGCCCATGATCGACCAGGTGCCGGAGGAAAGCCACAGGACGTCCCCCCCTTCCATCGGGATGCCGGCCACGGCTGAGGCCGTATCGTGGGAGGCGCTGGCCACCACGGGGATGCCCTCCATGCCGATCTCCCGCGCCACTTCCGGGCGGACGCGGCCGAGCACCGTGCCGGGCGCCACGATCTTCCCGAAGATCCGGCGCGGCAGGCCCAGGGCGTCGATCACTTCCCAGGCCCAATCTCCCGTCCCGGCATCCAGGAGCTGGGAGGTGGAGGCGATGGTGCGCTCCACCGCCTTCTCCCCGCAGAGCCAGTAGGCCAGCAGGTCCGGCACGAAGAGCAGCGCATCCGCGCTGGAGAGGGCGGGGGAGGACATCTGCTCCTCCGCCAGCAGGTGCAGGGAGGAATTGTAGAAATTCGTGGTCAGCCCGGTGCGGGCATAGATCTCCGCCTCGGGGATCTTCGCGTGCATCACCGCGGGCATGCCCTCGTGCCGGGCATCCCGGTACTGGTGGGGCAGGCCCAGCAGGCGGCCCCGCGCGTCCAGCAGGCCGAAGTCGCAGCCCCAGGTATCGATCCCCAGCGCCACGATTTCAGGCCCGTATTTCTCCACGCCGCGGCGCAAGCCTTCCAGGATGTCCCGGAAAAGGCCGATGATGTTCCAGAAGGAGCCGCCCGGCAGGTCCGTGCCGGGGTTCTCGAAGCGGTGGATCTCCTCCAGCCGCAGGGTCTTGAGATCGGAGATGCCGGCAATGACGCGGCCGCTGCCGGCACCGAGATCGATGGCAAGAAATACGGGCATGGATTTTCGGAAAGATAAACGATTCCCCGGTGTGGTGAGACGGCGTAGCGGAAACGCGGGGGGAGAAGGGGGGAAGGTCAGCGCGCGAATTTCAGTTCGTAGGGCACGTCTTTCAGGTGCGTTTTCGCGTAGATCTTCGCGCCCCGGTCCGTCACCACGGCATTCAGCTCTTCCGGCGCGATGAAGTAGAAATCCGTCTGCACGCCCATCTTGGTGTGGTCCAGCAGCACGCAGGTCCACTCCGCGTGCTTCAGCATCATGCGCTTCAGCTGGGCCTGCTCCGGGTTCGGTTCGCTGATGCCCTTCACGGGGTCCAGGCCGCCGCCGGAGCAGAAAAAGCGGTCGATCCGCAGGGACCGCAGCGAGCTTTCCGTCAGCATGCCTGAGAAGCGCCGTCCCCGGGCCTCGTAGCTGCCGCCGAGCTGCACCAATTCCAGATTCGATTCCCGTGCCGCCAGCCGCTCGACCACGGCCAGGGAATAGGTCACCACGCGGACGGGCAGGTCCGCGGGGAGCTGCCCGGCGAATTCCAGCGCGGTGGTGGAGGCATCCAGCAGGATCGTTTCCCGCGGGCAGATCAGCCGCACCGCTTCCCGGCCGATCGAAACCTTCTCGTCGAGCTGCCGCGCCTCGCGCTCGCTCTGCGAAAGTTCGCCCAGAGGTGCCGTCGCGTCCATCGCGCCGCCGTGGGTCCGCCTCAAATGCCCACGCCGCCCGAGCAAATCCAAATCCCGGCGGATGGTCTCTTCCGTGACGACGAAATCCCTTGCTAAGTCCGTGGTACGAACCGTTCCATCTCGTCGCACCCTTTCCAGGATTTTGCGTTGGCGTTCGGCGGCTAGCATGTGGGAATCTGTGGGAAATTGCTTGCTTTCGTGGGTTTTGTGCCGCAAACCCCGGCGCCGTCAATCGCAAACGCTCTACCACTCCATGTCAGCTGATTTCAAGCATGTGAATTACTCGTGGGACGACGCCCGTGCCGCGTCCCTCGATCCAGTCGCCCGGCTCGTCTATCGCTCGAACATTCTCGGCGACGACCAGCGCATCACCAATACCGGCGGCGGAAACACGTCCTCGAAGATCATGGAGAAGGACCCGCTCGGCGGTTCCGCGGTGGAAGTGCTCTGGGTGAAGGGCTCCGGCGGCGACCTGCGCACCAGCAAACGCGAGAATTTCTCATCCCTCTACCAGGACAAGCTGATCGCCCTGCAAGCCGTCTATGCCGCCCGCGGCGACAAGGGCCTGAAATCCCCGGCGGAGGACGAGATGGTGGCGATGTACTTCCATACCACCTACAATCTCAATCCGCGCGCTTCTTCCATCGACACGCCGCTGCACAGCTTCCTGCCGGGCAAGCACGTCGATCACATGCATCCGAACGCGATCATCGCCATCGCCGCCTCGGAAAATTGCGAGAAGCTCACACGGGAAATCTTCGGCGGGGAAATGGCCTACGTGCCATGGATGCGGCCCGGTTTTGAACTGGGCCTCGCCATGCAGGAGATCGCGAAGGCGAATCCCGCCGTGAAGGCGATCATGATGGGCCAGCACGGCTTCATTTCCTGGGACGACGACGACAAGACCTGCTACCGGCGGACCTTGGAATTCATCGAAAAGGCCGCCGCCTACATCGAGGAAAAATATCAGGCGAAGGGCGGCGACGAGAAAGCCTTCGGCGGGGCGAAATACCGGACCTTGCCGGAAGAACAGCGCCGCGCCGTGCTGGCAGCCGTCCTGCCCTGGCTGCGCGGCCGGGTATCCCAGCAGAAACGCTTCATCGGCACCGTGCAGGATGACGAAAAGATCCTGCGTTTCGTCAATTCCGCCGAAGCCCCGCGCCTGGCGGAACTCGGCACCTCCTGCCCCGACCACTTCCTGCGCACCAAGATCAAGCCGCTCTACGTGGACTGGAACCCGCAGGCGGAAGACCTGGACGCCCTGAAAGCAAAGCTCGAAGCCGGTCTGGAGCAGTACCGCAAGGACTACGCCGCCTACTACGAAGCCTGCAAGCACGCCGACAGCCCGGCAATGCGCGATCCGAACCCGACCGTGGTGCTTATTCCCGGCCTCGGCATGATCGCCTGGGGCAAGGACAAATCCGAATCCCGCGTGACGGCGGAATTCTACAACTGCGCCGTGGAGGTGATGCGCGGGGCGGAAGCGATCGACAAATACATTTCGTTGCCCCAGCAGGAGGCTTTCGACATCGAATACTGGCTGCTGGAGGAAGCGAAGCTCCAGCGCATGCCCGCGGAGAAGGAACTCGCGCGGCAAGTGGTCGTTGTCATCGGTGCCGGTTCCGGCATCGGCAAGGAAACCGCCCACCGGCTGGTGAAGGAGGGGGCGCACATCGTCTGCGTGGACCTGAACCGGGAAGCCGCGGAAGCGACCGCCAGGGAGATCACGGACCAATACGGACACGGCATCGGCGTGGCGGGCACGGGTATTTCCGGCTGCGGCCCGGCCATCGGCCTCGCCGCGAACATCACGGACCGCGCCAGCATCCGCGCGATGCTGGACCAGGTGGCGCTGGCCTACGGGGGTTTCGACCACATCTGCGTGACCGCGGGGATTTTCGTCCCGAGCGATACCACCGGCCACATCCCGGACGACAAATGGGCGCTTACCTTCCAGATCAACGTCACCGGCTCCTACTTCGTGGCGGACGAAGCGGCGAAGACATGGAAAGAGCAGGGGCTGAGGGGCAACCTCGTCCTCACCACCAGCGCGAATGCCGCCGTGGCGAAGAAGGGCAGCCTGGCGTACGACACCAGCAAGGCCGCCGCGAACCACCTCGTCCGCGAGCTCGCCATCGAGCTGGCTCCGCTGGTGCGCGTGAACGGCGTGGCCCCGGCCACCGTCGTCCAGGGCTCGGCGATGTTCCCCCGGGACCGGGTGATCGGATCCCTGGCGAAATACAATATCCCTTACTCCGAGGAGGAGGAGACGGAATCGCTTGTCGCCAAGCTGGCGCAATTCTACGCCGACCGCACGCTCACGAAGGCTCCCATCACTCCGGCGGACCAGGCGGAGGCCTATTTCCTGCTCGTCTCCAATCGCCTGAGCAAGACCACCGGACAGGTCATCACCGTGGACGGCGGCCTGCACGAAGCCTTCCTGCGCTGAGCGCGGTTTTCCGCAGGCGCGGGTTTCCCTTTCCAGGTAGGTAAAAGCGGGCGGTTCCCCATCGCGGGGGCCGCCCGTTTTGCTCCCGGAAGAGCGACCCATCTCGCGCGCCGCTTCTTTCCTCGATCCTTCTTACGGCACCTGCAAAAAGTCCGCCACCACCATCCGGTGGTCGCTGCGCCTCGTGGTCACCGCCGCGCAGCGCATCGCGCGGAAATGCCGGGTGGCGTGGATCTGGTCGATCCTGAGCAGGGGAATGCGGCGCTGGTAGGTATTCCCCCAGCCGGTACCCGCGCGGCTGAAAGCGTCGTCGAATTGCCCCCCGAGCTGGCGCTGGATGGGATCGGTGGGCGGAGCGTTGAAATCCCCGCCCAGGATCGCGGGCAATCCCGCGGCGGTGTCTTCCAGGATGTAGAGTGCGGCGGCCAGCTCCCGGCCGCGGGCCGCCCGGTTCGCGCGGTAGGCCCGCCCGCCATCCGGCCGCCACACCCGCCGGTCCGTGGCGGCGCGTTCCAGGTGCAGGTTCACCACTTCGATCAAGCCGCCGTCCGGCTTTTTCACCGTCACCTGATGGTCCCGATACAGCGGCGTGCGCACCTCCCGCTCGATCCGCCAGCGGGTCACGATGCCGCTGGTCTGGTGGCAGCGGTAGTCCCCGCGGCCGTGGTACAGGCGGTCCGCCACGCGCTTCACCTGATGCGGGGCCACCTCCTGCAGGAGCACGATGTCCGGATCCCAAGGGCGGATGTCGATGTCCGGATCCCCGCCGCCGTAGTTGAAAAAGCTGCAATTCAGCGTCAGCACCCGCAGCAGCGGCCGGCCGTCCGCCGTTCCCGCCGGCCCGGGCCGGGGCGGGGATTTCCGTACGTTCGCGATGACCCGCGCCTCGTCCGCCCCCAGCAGGATCGTGACCGCCCACACGCCCGTGACGACGAGCGAAAGCGGCGCGCGCAGGAACCAGAAGGCGGCCGTGGAAAGCAGCAGCCCCAGCCCGCCCCAGACCCATATGGGCAGGACGGTGTAGGCCGCCAGCACGTCCGCCTGCCGGGAGTAGGCGTAGATCGTCAGCAGATGCAGCAGCAGGGACAGGCCGACGAAGGTCCATCCGGCGCGGCGGCGGAAGCGGGAGGACTTCATCTTGCCGTGGTGCCGGGTTGGATTCCCTGGTCAGAAGGGCAGCCCCATGCCGCCGGTCAGCTTCTGCATCTCCGCGGCGGAAATTTCCCGGCCCTTGGCGATGGCTTCCTGCACGCCCTTGAGCACCAGGTCCTGGAGGAAATCCACGTCCTCCGGATCGACCACGGATTTGTCGATCTTGATCGACTGCACGTCCCCGGCGCAGGTGGCCGTCACCGTCACCTTGCCGCCGCCCACGCTGGCTTCCACGGTCTTGCGGGCGAGTTCTTCCTGCGCAGCGGCCATCCCGGCCTGCATCTGCTGCGCTTGTTTCATGAGTTTCTGGATGTTCATGGAAAAAGGGGTCGTTTAACGTTTGATGCTGGCCTGGAACATTTCCAGAGCAGTTTGGATGAGAGGATCCTTGTAAAATTCTTCCATCGGATCGGCCTTCGGGGTCGGCGGGGCTTCCGCCGCCGGGGGTTCCGGCTGCCAAGGCGGCGTTTCGGCCAGCACCGGCCCGGATTCGGGCGGCGGGCCTTCCGGCGCGCTTTCGATCAGCTTGTCCAGGGAATCGAAGGCACCGCCCTTCGGCACCTCCGCCCGGGACGGCTCGGGGGTCTTCTCTGCCGCGGCTTCCGGGGCGGAAGGAGGAGCTTCGACCGGCAGAGGTTCCGCCACGGGGACCGGGGAGGCTTCCGCAACCGGAGGGGGGGGCACCGTTTCAGCGGCGGGTGCTGCCGCATGCCCGCGGGGAGCGTAGCTCACCGGGGAGTCCAGGTGCTCGCTGGCACCGGCCAAAACCTTGATCACATCCGAAAGCCGCACTTCTGCCAGGGTTTGCACCGCCTTGATCAGGCCGATTTCCAGATGCAGGCGCTTGTTGGAGGCCCATTTCATGCGCCCCTCCGTCTCCGCGAAGACATTGATCACCGAGAGCAGCCGCTCCGGCGGGTAATTCTCCGCCGCCGCCAGCAGCGACTCCCAGATTTCCGGGGGGATGCCTTCTCCGCCCGT
>CBFGVD010000085.1:0-9815 GCA_965651965.1 uncultured Verrucomicrobiaceae bacterium
AAGATCCCGCCCTGGCCGGCAAGTGCAAGGACGGCGACTGCGACAAGGACGAAGATCCCGCCCTCGCTTGATCGGCCGGATACCCCGACTACCGATTTCAAAGCCGCCGGCGACCCCGGCGGCTTTTTTGCGTCCCCGCATCTCGACAAGATGCAGCCCTGGGGAATGATTCGCGGGATGACGGTTACCCTTGTCTATCCCCACCAGTTGTTCGCACGGCATCCGGCGATCAAGGAGGGGAGGCGGGTGTATCTCATCGAGGACCCTTTGTTATTCGGGACGGATGCCCGGTGGCCGCTGGGGATTCACAAGCAACGGCTCGTGCTCCACCGCGCCTCGATGAAGGAGTGGGCTTCAGGGCGGGGCGGCTGCACCTATATCGAGTGTCCCGGAGGGAAGGCCCCCGGGACGATCCCGCTTCTGGAAGAAGCCCTGCCGGAGACGGTGAGCGCGATCGAGTTGGCCGATCCGGTGGATGACGTGCTGATGAGGAGGCTTGAGCGCTTCGCGGCTGGCCGGGGGATCGGCCTGCGGGTGCACCCGTCCCCCAATTTCCTGACACCGCCGTCGTTCTTGGAAGAGTTCACCGGGAAGGAGGTGAAGCGGCCTTTCATGGCGAGTTTCTACAAGGCCCAGCGCCGGCGGATGGGGATCTTGCTCCACCGCGACGGCTCCCCCCGGGGCGGGCATTGGTCCTACGATGCGGAGAACCGGCAGCGCTTCCCGGAGGATCATCTGTGCCCCGGCGAGCCGCGGGTGAAGCCCGGCGGCACGGTTAAGGAGGCGATCGACTACGTGGAACGCCGTTTTCCGGACAATCCGGGGCACGCGGAGAACTTCGCCTATCCCGTCACGCGCCGCCAGGCATTGGCATGGTTGGACCGCTTCCTGGAAGAACGGCTCGCCGGCTTCGGTGCTTACGAGGACGCCATCTCGCGGAACCACCGGGTGCTCTTTCACTCGGTGCTTACGCCGGTGCTGAACATCGGCCTCCTCGGGCCGGAAGAAATCGTGCAGCGCGCCCTCCGCCATGCGGAGCAGCAGGAGGTTCCCCTGAACTCCCTGGAGGGCTTCATCCGGCAGATCATCGGGTGGCGGGAATTCATGGCGGGGATCTACCGGCACCGTGGGGTGGAGATCCGCAACGCGAACCGTTGGAAACTCGACCGCAAGATGCCGGGGGCCTTTTACAATGCGAGCACGGGAATCCCGCCGGTGGACGATGTGATCCGCAAGGTGCTCGACCACGGCTGGTGCCACCACATCGAGAGGCTGATGGTGGCGGGTAATTTCATGCTGCTCTGCCGGATCCGCCCGGATGAGGTTTACCGCTGGTTCATGGAGCTTTTCGTGGATGCCTATGACTGGGTGATGGTCCCGAATGTCTATGGCATGTCGCAGTTCGCGGACGGGGGGACCTTCACGACCAAGCCTTACCTGAGCGGGTCGAATTACATCCGGAAGATGTCCTATTATCCCAAGGGCGAATGGTGCGAAATCTGGGACGGGCTCTTCTGGAGCTTCATCGGCGACCACCTGGAATTTTTCGCGGGGAATCCCAGGCTCGCGATGATGGCGCGCACCTGGGACAAGCTCTCCGCGGACAAGAAGGAAGCCCACCGGAAGGCGGGCGATGTTTTCCTGCGGAAACTCGGCCGGACCTGATCAGCCGCGCGGGTGGAATTTCTTGTGGATGGATTTCAGCCGCGAGCCGTCCACGTGGGTGTAGATCTGGGTCGTGGAGATGTCCGCGTGTCCGAGAAGTTCCTGGATCACGCGCAGGTCCGCTCCGCCTTCCAGGAGGTGCGTGGCGAAGGAATGCCGGAGCAGGTGGGGATAGACGTTCTGGTCGATCCCCGCCAGCGCGGCGCGCTCCTTCACGATCTGGCGGATACGGTCGGGAGAGAGGAGTGTTCCCCGGACGGAAATGAAGATGTGGGAAGAAGTCCTCTTCGTCACGAGGGACGGGCGCTCGTTGCGCAAATAATCCTCCACCGCCCTGCGGGCACTGCCTCCTACCGGCACGATCCGCGTCTTGTTTCCCTTGCCGGTGACGCGGATGAAGCTCTCTTCGAGGTCGAGATTCTCCAGCCGCACCGAACAGACCTCGGAGAGTCGCAATCCGGAGGAATAGAAGAGTTCGAGGATCGCGAGATCGCGCCGGCCGAGGGATTTGGAGGGGTCGATCGATTCCAGGAGCCGTGAGACGGCGGAACCGTGAAGGGTTTCAGGCAGGATTTTATCCGGGCGCGGGGAGAGCAGCGGCTCCGCGGGGTCCATGGGCAGCCGCCCCCGGGCGGCGAGCCAGCGGAAGAAGACCTTCAGATGCACGGTGGCGATCCGCAGCGAGGATGCGGCGAGGCCCGCGGCTTTCCGCTCCGCTAGAAAGCCGGATAGCTCGTCCGTACCCACATCGGCCAAGGGCAGGTGCCCTTTTTCCAGATATTTCTCGAGGGCGTCCAGGGTCTGCCGGACGGAGAGCTGGTAGGCCGTGGAAAGCCCGCGCTCCGTGGCCAGGTAGATGATGAAGTCTTCCGTCTCGCGCTCCACGGGTGGCAGCGTGACAGGATGGCCCCGTTCTGGCGAGCGGTCAGCGTTTCTTTGCGCGATGGGTGCCGTTCTGGTGGAGGATCAAGCCGGTGACGGTTCCTTTGCCGTCCTTTTCGAATTCGAGGGCGGCTTCCACCACGTCGTATTCGAAGTAGCCCGGCTTCGTCTGGAAGACCGGGTAAGCAGGCTGACCCGTGAGCTTGGCAAAGAGGGTGCCGCCGGAAGAGGTCAGCTCGAGGACGCGACCGGGAGCCAGTTCATATTCGCCGAGGTAGGGCTTCAGCTCCTCCCCGGTGGTGAAGATGAGAGCGGGCACCTTTCCGTCGTTTTTCTTCGCGGGAAGCTCGCGGCCGTTCTGGAAGAGTGTGAGCGATTTCACCATCTCCTCTTCCCTCGAGAACTGGAGTTCCGCTGCAACGTCCTGGTAGCGGAAGCGATCCTTGCCCAAGGCAACAACCGGAAGGAAGGGTTGCCCGGTGAGACGTACCATCAGGTGCTCATCGCGGCGCAGGACCGTAAAGCGTGCATTCGGCCCCATTTCATAGACGCCGGCGAATGCATCCAGTTCGGAGGCGGCGAGATTCATTTCCGGGGCCTCCCGGGGTTTTTCCTCCTCGCGCGTGGCCATGAGGACGGCTTCCGCGGGGATCGCGTCGTTGTTAATCAGCACCACCCGCACGGATTCCTTTGCCGGAATCACCTGGAGCACCGAACGGTAGCCGCCGGTGCCGCCGCTGTGGATGTATTCGCGTTCGCCATCCAGCTTTCCGATGATGATGCCCAGGCCGATCTCCGTGCCCATATCGTCGTAGGCTGCGCGTCTTGCCAGCATGCCTCTGATCGCTGCGGGCATCGGCGTTTTCTCCGGCGCGGCGATGGCCTTGCCGAAGATGACCAGGTCCTCCGCGGTGGAGCGCAGGGCTCCCGCACCCGCAAAGGCCTGGAAGGTCCATGAGTGCCCCTTTTCCTTTCCCTGATGAGGAGGAGCGAGCCTCCTCCGCTGATCCTCACCGGGAACCGCCATCGTGTCCTTCATTCCAAGAGGAGCGGTGATTTTTTCCTTCACCAGATCGCCCCATGACTTTCCGTAGGCCTCTGCCAGCAGCTCGCCGAGCAGGCCTGCGCCGTAGTTCGAGTAGGAGGCGGGGTAGGGCGGCTTCCCCTCCAGCTTCACCCCGGCAAGGAAGCTCTCCATCTTCTTGCGATCATAGCCCGCGTAGGGATCTTGCGCGCTATCCGGATCGGGACCCATGTTGTCCGGCAGGCGCGGCAAACCGCTGGTATGGGTGGCGAGTTGCAGCAGGGTGATCATGCCCACCCTCGGATCGGCAAAGTGAAAATCCTTTCCGAGGAGCTCTTTCAAAGTGGAATCCAACCGCAGCTTCTTCTCCTCCACTGCCATGGAAAGCAGCAGGCCGGTGAAAACCTTCGTGATCGAGCCGATCTCGAAGACCCGCCGCTCCGGCGGGATACCCGACGGCTCCGCTTTCCCCGCGATGGCGAAGTTCACGGAATCGCCCTTTCGCTCGGCCGCGACGATGCATCCGGCGGGCAGT
The DNA here is from genome assembly GCA_965651965.1 of uncultured Verrucomicrobiaceae bacterium. Taxonomy (GTDB): domain Bacteria; phylum Verrucomicrobiota; class Verrucomicrobiia; order Verrucomicrobiales; family Akkermansiaceae; genus Haloferula. The sequence continues at coordinate 4,107 of CBFGVD010000085.1, forward strand.
TTTTCCGCGAAAGCCTCCGCGACCTCGGCGAGAGGCCTGGCCGAGACCGCGAGCGGACCGAGCAACGCGCAGAAGAAGAACATCCGGGCAATCATGGGGCCATGGTGCCGCGCGCAGGCGGCCTTCGCCAAGCCGGATCGTTCCCCGCTCCGGCCGGGAAGTCAGGAACCGGCGGGATGGAAACTTCCCTTCGCGTACTTGCAGAGGAAAGGCGGGGCCTTTTTCAAGGGGTCCCAGCCGTTCTCCCGTCCGAAGTCGATCGCCTTCGGGACCATTTCCAGATTCACCACGCGCGGGACTTCCGCGACCAGGAATTGTCCGCCCGCCGCGGCGCTCATTTCGATCCACAACTCGTTCTTGCCCGCGCGGTTGCGGTAGATCCAGCGGTAGTGGGTGTCGCGGTGGTTGATGGCCTTCAGGCCCTTGGTAGGGAAGAGCATGGTTCAGATGGAGCTTAGCACCTCGTCGAAAACCCCCAGCGTGTCGTCCAGGTCCGCCTCCGTGTGGGCGAGGGAGAGGAAACCGGCCTCGTAGGGGCTGGGGGCGATGTAGATGCCTTTTTCCAGGCAGCCCCAGAAGAACTTCTTAAACAGGCCGAGATCCTGCTTCATCACGTCGTCCACGTTCACGATCTCGCGGTCGGTGAAGAAGAGGCAGAACATCGAGCCCGCGCGGTTGAAGCGGTAGGGGATGCCCTTCGCCTCCAGCAGCTTTCGCAGGCCGCTTTCGAAGTACGCTCCCAATTCCTCCAGCCGCGGGAAGCCTGAAACCTTCGACAGTTCCTTGAGCTGGGCGAGGCCCGCGGCCATCGCGAGCGGGTTTCCGGAAAGCGTGCCCGCCTGATAGACCGGGCCGACCGGGGCCAGCATGTCCATCACATCCGCCCGGCCGCCGAAAGCACCGACGGGGAGGCCGCCGCCGATCACCTTGCCGAAGCAGCTCAGGTCCGGCTTGAGGTTCTCGATCCCCTGCACGCCCGCCTTGCCGAGACGGAAGCCGGTCATCACCTCGTCGAAGATCAGCAGCGCGCCGTGCTTCTTCGTGATGGAGGAAAGCAGGTCCAGGTAACCGGGGCGGGGCAGGATCAGGCCGGCATTGGCCGGGTAGGATTCCACGATGATCGCGGCGATCCGGTCGCCCTGCGCGGCGAAGGTTCTCTCCAGCGCCTCAGGATCGTTGTAAGGCAGCACGATGGTCTTTTCCGCGAAGGCTGCGGGCACGCCGGCTGAATCCGGTTCCCCGTGGGTGAGCGCGCCGGAACCGGCGGCGACCAGCAGGGAGTCGCTGTGGCCGTGGTAGCAGCCGTTGAATTTGACGATGTAGTCCCGCTTCGTGAAGCCGCGGGCCAAGCGGATGGCGGACATGGTGGCCTCCGTGCCGGAGGAGCACATGCGGACCTTCTCCACGGAGGGCACCCATTCGGTGATGGTGCGGCCCATTTCCACCTCGAAGGGATTCGGGATGCCGAAGGAGACGCCGTCTTTCGCCACCTCGTGGATCGTGTTCGTCACCACCGTCGGGGCGTGGCCCAGGATATTCGGGCCCCAGGAGCCGATGTAGTCGATGTAAGTCTTGCCATCCACATCCTCGATCCGGCTGCCCTTGGCACGGCGGACGAAGAACGGCTCCCCGCCGACATTGCGGAAGGCACGCACGGGGGAATTGACACCCCCGGGGATGAACCCCTGGGCGGTCGCGAAAAGTTTCTGGGAAAGCGGGCCGGTCACGCGCCGGAAGATGAAAGGCCTGAGAGCCCGCGTCCACTCCCGATAGGCGGTCGGCTCCGCCGCCGCGACCGCGCAAAATCCCTGAATAACCGGCCCCCGCCCGCCGTCCGATGGAAAGAGGAGCTTTCGTTCCGGCTCCGGAAACGCTATTTTAGCCTATCATGAAAGCCGCGCTGGTATCCGCCCTGCTCCTTTCGTTTTTTCTGCCCGCCGCTGCCCAGGTGAAGAAAGGGGAACGGAAGTCGCTGATCGACAGGGATCCGGACGTGATCCATCTGGCGGAGCACGTCGCCAAGCCGATTGAGCTCAGGGTCATCAAGGAAGCTCCGGTTTATTCGGACAAGAACGGCAAGAACCGCCTGGGCATGCTGAAATCCGACCAGACGGTGGTGCTGGAGGCGATGACTGACCGCGCCTACAAGGTGCGGGGAGAGGGCACGTACCACGGCATTTCCGGCTGGGTGGGGCCCCATGCTTTCGCCTCGAAGGATCCGGATTTCGTCGAAAACCTGAAAAAACTGCACAAACGCCAGCTTGAGGTCCAGGAGCTCATCGCCAACAAGGAACTGGCCATCGGCATGACTCCGGAGGAGGTCGAGAAATCCCGCGGGACCCCGACGAAGACCCGGGTGAAACAGACCCAAAGGGGACAGTCGGGCCGTTGGGAATACGTCGATTACGAGCAGGTGACCCACTACAACTACGTCCGCGACCCCATCTCCGGCCAAGTATTCCGCCAGGTGTCACACGTGACCCAGGTGGAAAAGGGCAAGACCGTCGTCGAATTTGCGGGCGGGGTGGTCACTTCCCTGGAAGAGAGCGTTCAGGAGACGGCCTCGCCGGTGAAGATCGTGGTTCCGCCGGTGGTTTTCGTCTGGTAGGGGCGGTCGCGGACGGTTTTTCCCGCCTTATCGGCGTGTTCCGGTGGATTTCGGGTTGAATCGCCGCCCGGAAGTGATGCCTTTGGAGACAGGTCCGGCGGCAGCATCCGCATGGACCTCAACCAGTGCGGATCTCATTCATGAAAAAACCAGGAATTGGAAAACGGGCCGGGGGCTTCACCCTGGTGGAATTGATGGTGGTCATCGTGATCATCTTGGTGCTCGCCGGCCTTGTTTTTGGCTTCGCCAAGAGCGCCATCATGAAATCCCGCATGTCGGCGAATCTCACCAACGTGCGCAGCCTCGGCGTGATGGTCGAAGGCTACACCCAGGACAATGCCGGCATCCTGCCCACCTGGCGGGACGACGAGCAGGATCTCTACTGGTGGGGCCTGCTGGTGGATGATCCGAAGAACGAATCCCTGCTCGGTAAGTTCAAAAGCCCCAACGACCGCGATTTCGACATCGATCGTGTGGAATCCACCTGCTCCTACGGCTGGAATGCCCGGATCATGGGCCGCTATTCCAACGGGCAGGGCCAAGACGGACCGAAGCGCAAGGTCAGCTTCAAGCAACCCGGCGAGACCCTGGTCCTCGCCGATACCAGGAAGGGCGCGATGGGATTGCTCGACGAGACCCACCTGCCGGACGAGGAGCGCTACGGCGGCAAGGCCGCGGGCCTGATGCTGGACGGCTCCTCCCGACAGATGATCATCGAGACCGACTTCCGGAGGGACTCCATCTGGTTCAAGACCGACGAGGAGCGCAACCCGTAACGCGGGGGGAAAGATCCTCAAGAAACGACGGAGGACGGGGAAGCCTGTCCTCCGCTTTTTTCCGCCACGGAGGGGTGTGTGGCGACAATCTCCCGGATCCGGGACTGGACGGCCTCCGGCGGGGAATCGACCGGCACGATGCGGGCGAAGGGTTCCCCCGCGAGGGAGAGGAAAATCTCCCGGCATCTGGAAAGGGCGTCCCGCTTTTCAAATTCATTCGCGACATCGCCGCGCCCTCCGATCCGCGAGAGAGCGGTATCCACCTCGACATCCAGGATGATGAGGAGATCCGGCCGCGGGGCGAAGGCCTCGTTCCGGCGGCGGATCTCGGCGGGATCGAAGCCGCGGCAGCCCTGGTAGGCCATCGTGGAGAAATAGTAGCGGTCCAGGATGACCACCTTCCCCTCGGCCAGGGCGGGCAGGATTAATTCCTCCACATGCTGGCGGCGGTCTTTCAGGAAGAGCTCCAGTTCATCCTCCGCTGACAGCCGCCCGCTCGTCGCAGTGGCCCGGAGTTGTCGTCCCCAGGGGCCGTCGGTCGGCTCGCGGCTGGCCGTCACCTCGCGACCCAGCGCGCGGAACCACTCCGCCAGGAGCCGGCATTGGGTCGATTTTCCGGTCCCGTCGATTCCTTCGAGGACGATGAAAAGGCCTTGTTGCTTCATGAGGAGGGTGCGTGCACGCTTCCAGACCGGGCCGGACAGGGCAAGGTCCATCCGCCAAGGGGGGGAATGTCGCGACGGAAGATTGAAACCCGGCACGAAAGCGCGACTCTTGTGTTTTCAAACGCGTTTAATTTCACGATGAGCCCGAATTTGCTCCGTTTCGCCCTCGCACTCCTCTTGCCCTGCCGCCTCATCGCCGCGGAAGAGACCCGCCCGAACGTCCTGCTGATCTGCGTGGATGACTTGAAACCCGTGCTCGGCTGCTACGGGGACAAACTGGCGAAAACGCCGAATATGGACCGGCTGGCCGCGCGGGGCATGCGCGTCGACATGGCCTACTGCAATCAAAGCGTCTGCGCGCCCTCCCGGAACAACCTCCTGCTCGGCTCCCGCTCGACTTCGCTCGGCATCTACGATCTTTCCGTGAATTTCCGCAAGCGCGTGCCGGATGCGGTGACGCTGCCGCAGTATTTCATGAAGCACGGCTACCGTGCGGAGGCGGTGGGCAAGATCCTCCATACCGGCCACGGGAATACGGACGATGCCGCCTCCTGGAGCGTGCCCACGGTGGTGGAAAAGGTGGTGGAATACCTGGACCCAGCCAGCTCCGCGGGCGGCAAACTGACCCGGGAGGAAGCCTATTTCACGAACAAGGAGCTCGGCCGCATCGGCAGCCTGCCGAAAGGCGCGGCTTGGGAAAAGGTGGATGCGAAGGACGAGGACTACGCGGACGGCAGGATCGCCGCGGAGGGGATCAAGCGCCTGCAGCAGGCGAAGGAGAAGCCGGGCACCCCCTTTTTCCTGGCCCTGGGCTTCGTGAAACCGCACCTGCCCCTCACGGCACCGCGGAAATACTGGGACATGTACGATCCCGCCGCCTTCGAGCTGGCGGAAAGCAAGGCGATCCCGGAGGGAGCCCCGCGCTATGCGGACAAGCGGGGCGGGGAAATCAGCAACTACGAACCCGTGCCGCCGAGCGGCGAGGTGGGGCCGAAGGTGGCCCGCGAGCTGATCCACGGCTACTATGCCGCCACCACTTATGCGGACGCCCAGGTGGGCAAGGTGCTGGATGAACTCGACCGCCTGGACCTCGCGAAAAACACCGTGATCCTCCTGTGGGGGGACCACGGCTGGCACCTCGGCGACCACGGGATCTGGACGAAACACACGAACTACGAGCAGGCGAACCGCATTCCCCTGCTCATCGCCGCCCCGGGCATCAAGCCGGGCTCCACCGGGCAGCTCGCGGAGACGGTGGATGTCTATCCCACGCTGGCGGAGCTGGCCGGCCTGCCGCGGCCGGAAGTCCCCCAGCCGATGGACGGGCTCAGCCTCGTGCCGGTCTTGAAGGACCCCGCCGCCCGCATCCGGGATCACGCCTACCATTGCTACCCCCGCGGGGAGGGCCGCATGGGCCGCGCCCTCTACGTGGCCAAGCATCGCGGCAGCGCCTGTACGGAAGAGATCCTGCCGTATGCGATTGACGACGCCGGGGTGAAGCTGCTGTAAGACGCCGCCGCCGGCGGGCGAACGGGGGAGTTGCTCGCTTGTGAGCGCGTAGAGCGGCTCTGCGCCCGCCACGGCCGAGGCCCTGAGACCGGTGGACTCGGGCACGATCCGGTCGAGGAAGAAGCGCACGCTCGCGCGCTTGGCGGCGGGG
>CBFGVD010000086.1:0-9795 GCA_965651965.1 uncultured Verrucomicrobiaceae bacterium
GGCCTTCCGCCGGGGCGCGGGAGAGAGTGGGGCAATGTCGCGCTTCGCATTCGTCCTCGTCCTGGCCTGTCTCGCCGGTGTGGCCGGGCTGTCCTGGTTCGGCACGGAAGCCGCGGAGGACCCGCCCGCCGCGCCGCCGCCCGCCGCGGCCCCGGTGCAGCCCGCCTATGCCACCGGCCCCGCCACGCCGGACGGCACGGGCAAGTTCTTCCACGGCAGGGAGATCGCGCGGGTGATGGGACACCAGGCGCTGGGCTGGCTGGAGCGGGACGAACGGGAACAGGAGGAAGCCCCCTCCCGCGCCATCGCCGCGCTGGACCTGCGCCCGGGAGACGCGGTCGCGGACATCGGCGCAGGCTCCGGTTACTATAGCTTCCGCATGGCCCCGAAGGTGCCGCAGGGCAAGGTGGTGGCCATCGACATCCAGCCGGAGATGCTCGATTTCCTGCGCGGCAAGGCGGCCGAACTCGGTGCCGCGAACGTGGAACCCCATCTGGGCGCGATCGACGACCTGAAGCTCCCCGCCGCATCCCTGGATGCCGCGCTGATGGTGGATGCCTACCATGAATTCTCCCACCCTGCGGAAATGCTCGCCTCCCTGCACCGCGCGCTGAAACCGGGCGGGCGGATCTTCCTGCTGGAATTCCGCGGCGAGGACCCGCGCGTGCCGATCAAGCCGCTGCACAAGATGACGGAAGCGCAGGCACGGCTGGAATTCGAGGGGGCGGGCTTCAAGTTCCTCGAAAACCGCCGCACGCTGCCCTGGCAGCATTTCATGGTCTTCGGGCGGCCCTGAGCACCGCTACAAGCGCGCGATGACTTGCTGCATCTGCCGGCGGTGGATTCCCTCGTGAACCGCCATCAGGCAGCACCATTGGTGCGCGTCCAGAAGCCCGAACCAAGGATGGGCATGGCGGAGCCGCGGTTCGCCGATTGCGAGCCCGGCCACGATTGCCCTGCATGAAGCCGCGGTCTCGCGGAAGCGCCCGATCATCTCCGGTCCCGCCCCGGCGGAGGGCTTCACGTCCGCGGTCCGCACCTCCCGGTCCGGGATCCTGCCCGCCGCCAGCCCGCGCGCCAGCATGGCGATCGCCCGGTTCACGATCATCACGTGCTCCAGGATCATGTAAGGCGACCAGAAGCGGCTGCTATCCTCCATTCCCGCCTGGCGCGGCACCATCACGCGCCTCCGGCCCGCAGCCACCTCCAGCGGCCCGGCCAGGTCCAGCAGCAGGGCCGCTTCCGCCCCGAATTTCGCCAGCACCTTCTCCCGGTCCATCCGCCGTGCCAGGAGCCGGAGCCCCGTGCCCAGCACCTTGCGCTCCAGCCACGGGATGCCCGCGCCCGGGGCTTCCAGACTTTCATCCGGACTTACCGGTTCCTGCTCGGGCTGCGGATCGGCACTCATGAGGCGAAGGACTTCACTTGCAAACCGCAAGCAACAACGACCCGATGCTTGATTTGCTTTCAGTTTGCAAGTTATTTTTCCGCCGTGCCTGAGCAGCAAGATCCCCGCCGTTCTCCCTGCCCGGTGGCCTGCGCCCTCGACCTGCTGGGCGACCGCTGGACCCTGCTGGTGGTGCGGGACCTGGTCCTGGGGCGGAAATACTTCGAGGAATTCCTGGCCTCCCCGGAGGGCATCGCCACGAATATCCTCTCCGACCGCCTGAAACTCCTCATCGGACACGGACTCGTCGAAAAACACCCGGACGAGGCGGATCGCCGCCGCTTCGTTTACAAGCTCACGGCCCGCGGGAGATCCCTGCGCCAAGTGCTGGTTCCCCTCGCCCGCTGGAGCCTCGCGAACATCCCCGGCACGCGGATCCTGATGAAAGGCAGGCCCGGGGCATGACACGCGGCCCCGCCCGGCCCGTCCCTCTCCCGCGGCGGGCGGCCCATCTCCTGATCGCCGCCGCCGGCCTCGCGGGGCTGCTGCTCCAGTACCGGGTGGTTTCCCGCCTGCTTGCGGAGCGCGGGACCGGTACCGGCGGCACGCTCTTCATCCTGGCCGGTTATTTCACCATCCTCACCAACCTGCTGCTGGCCGCCGTCCATGGCGTCTGCCTCGCCGCCCCCGCATCCCGTGCGGGGCGCTTCCTGTCCCGGGCCCCGGTGCAGGGCGGGCTCCTGCTCTACATCCTGATCGTGGGACTGATTTATGCCTCGTTGCTTGCCGGCCTGTGGAATCCGCAGGGTGAGCAATGGTGGGCGGATACCCTTCTCCATCGCGTCACTCCGCTGCTACAACTCGCCTTCTGGCTGCTCGCCGTGCCGAAGGTCCGCCTGCCCTGGCAAGTCCTGGCGGTGTGGCTGGCCTATCCCGTCCTCTACCTGGCCTGGGTCTTCGTGCGGGGCTCGCAGGGGGCGGCCTATCCCTACCCTTTCATCGATCTGGAAAAGCTCGGACCGGGTCGCACGCTCGTGAACTCCCTTCTCATCGGCTTCGCCTTTCTTGCCGCCGGGGCACTGATCATCGGCGCCGGGCGAGCACTGGCGGAGCGCCCCGGCATCCGCCCGCGAAAAGATGTCTGACAACCTTCAAGGATCGCCTTGATCCCGCAGGCCATCCTGCCATCTTCACCCCCGCGCCATGGCCTACCTCGACGACGATACCTTCCTGCTGCACTCGCCGACCGCCCGCCGCCTGTATCACGAGGTGGCCAAGGACCAGCCGATCTACGATTACCATTGCCACCTTTCCCCCGCGGAAATCGCCGGGAACCACCGCTGGGACAATCTGGCCGACATCTGGCTGGGCGGGGACCACTACAAGTGGCGGCTCCTGCGCGCCAACGGCATCGACGAGGAATACATCACCGGAGCGGCTTCCCCGCGGGAGAAATTCCAGGCCTGGGCGGAGACCGTGCCCTACACCCTGCGCAACCCGATCCACCACTGGACCCACCTGGAACTGCGCCGCTATTTCGAAATCGACACGCTGCTCGGCCCCGACACCGCGGACGAGATCTGGGAGCAGGCCAACGCCCGCCTGGCGCAGCCGGATTTCTGCGTCCACGGCATCCTGGACAAATTCCGGGTGAAAATGGTGGGCTCCACGGACGATCCCGCCGATCCGCTGCACCACCACCGCGCGATCGCGGAATCGGGCCTGGAAACGAAGGTTTACCCCACCTTCCGCCCGGACAAGGCCTTCCAGGTGGACCAGCCGAAGGCCTTCGAGGCCTGGATCGAGAAGCTGGAGGAAATCACGGACACCAGCATCCACCATGTCTCCGACCTCCTCCAGGCGCTCCAGAAGCGGCACGACGACTTCCACGCGGCGGGCTGCCGCCTCTCCGACCACGGGCTGGACCGCTGCCCGGCCCTGCCCTGCGACGACGCGGACGCCTCCCTGATCTTCGACAAGGCCCGCCGCGGCCTGCCGGTGACGCCGGAGGAAAAGGAGAAGTTCTGCTTCTTCCTGATGGTCTTCTTCGGCCAGCAGGATGCGGCCAAGGGCTGGACCAAGCAGCTCCACCTCGGCCCTTTCCGGAACGTGAATCCCCGCATGTCCGCCCTCCTCGGGCCGGACAGCGGCTTCGACACGATCGGCGACGAACGCCAGGGTGCCGCGCTGGTGACCTACCTGGGCACTCTGGCCTCCCGGGGAGCCCTGCCCCAGGTCATCCTCTACAACATCAACCCGCGGGACAACTACCTCTTCGCCGCGATGACGGGCGCCTTCCAGGACGGCTCCGTGCCCGGGAAGATCCAGTTCGGCTCCGGCTGGTGGTTCGCCGACCAGAAGGACGGCATGGAACTGCAGCTCAACGCGCTCTCCGCCACCGGCCTGCTTTCACGTTTCGTCGGCATGCTCACGGACTCGCGCTCTTTCCTCTCCTTCCCGCGCCACGAATACTTCCGCCGCATCCTCTGCAACCTGATCGGCACGGAGGCCGACCGCGGCGAGCTGCCGGATGACTTCGGAGCGCTTTCGAAGCTGGTCGGGGACGTGTGCAGCGGCAATGCGAGCCGGTATTTCGGCTTCTAGGACTCCCCCGCTCCCGAAAAAAAATCCTTCCGCCGCTGGAACGGGAGCGAATGTCGTGATAGGGTCACAAATGAATGCGTACCGACCGCTCGCATTGTGTGCCGCCCTGATCGGCCCGGCTTTTCCCGTGGAGGCCGAGAAAACCCTGCGCTTCCCCTCGCCGAAAGGCGATCTGGTGCTCTTCGTGGACCAGCAGGAGCAAGGGGCCGACGTCGTCCGCCTCGAAGGCGTGTCGGGGAAGAAATTCCTCACCCTGGCGGTGGACGACGAGGTCAAGGGAGGCGTGGTCAAGCAAGGCAGCCTGGTGTGGAGCGAGGGGAGCGACGGCGTGGCATTCGCCGCCGGGAACGAGCGGATTCTCCAGGCCTTCGCCTTCGTCCGCACCAAGGAGCAGTGGAAACCCCTGAAGCTGCCCGAGCCCGGCGGCGAGGGCAAGGTGTGGAAGAACCACCATGTCCAGCCCTTCAAATGGACCGGCAAGCAGCTGGTGCTCACGATCACCGGCCCCCACCCGGCCGAGGCGGACGCCCCGGGCTATTCCGGAACCATGACCGTGGAGGTCGATCCGGAAGCCGGCACCGCCCGGAAGAGCACGGAGAACATCGTCGTGGAGAAGGTGGACAAGGAAAGCCCTTGAAGATTCCCGCCCTTCCCTGACGTAGAGGCTGCAATGATCAAACCCGGCCTTTTCCTCCTGGCGATCCCGACCCTCGCTTCCGCCGCCCCGCTTCCCATCGCCATCGGTACGAATACCGGCGGCAGCGGGAAAAGCGAGGGCATCTACCGGTCCAGCTTCGATCCCGAAACGGGGAAATTCGGCGAGGTGACGCTGGCCGCCAAGTACGGCAGCCCCGGCTTCCTCGCGCTCCACCCGGCGAAGCCCCTGCTCTACTCCATCGGCCGCTCCCCGGCGCACCCGAAGGGCAGCGTGGCCGTCTTCAAGCTCGGGGATACGCTGGAATTCCTCACGGAAGCCTCCGCCGGAGGCTCCGGGCCCTGCCACCTGGCCGTGAACGCGAAGGGCAGCCTGCTGGCCGTCGCGAACTACGGCGACGGCAGCACCGCCACCATGCGGCTGGACGCGCAGGGCCTGCCGGAAGGCCCCGTGCACGCGAAAATCATCGGCGGCAAGGGCCCCCGCGCGGACCGGCAGGACGGCCCCCACGCCCACGGCGTCTATTTCTCCGGCAGCGCCCTTCTGGTCCCGGATCTCGGCCTGGACAAGGTCATCACCTGGGCCCCGGATGCCGCCACGGCGGAATTGGACAAGGAACCGCGCCTCTGGTCCTCCGCCCCCGGGGCCGGCCCGCGCCACCTGGAATTCTCCCCGGACCGCCGCCACGCCTACGTGGTGAACGAACTGGACAATACCGTGAGCGCCTGCGCGCTGGACCCGGAGGAAGGCACGCTCTCCACGATCCATTCCATCGGCACGCTGCCGGAAGGGTTTTCCGGGAAAAACACCACCGCGGAGATCGCCGTCCACCCGAACGGGAAGTTCGTTTACGCCTCGAACCGCGGGCACGATAGCATCGCCGTCTTCGCGCGCGACACCGCCAGCGGCAGGCTCTCCTCCGTCCAGATCGCCCCCTGCGGCGGCAAGATCCCCCGCCATTTCGCCATTACGCCGGACGGCAAATGGCTGCTCTGCGCCCACCAGGACTCGAATACCCTGGCCGCCCTGCCGCTCGACCCCGCCACCGGGAAGCTCGGAGCGCCGGGGGCTCCCGTGACCTGCCCGAATCCCATCTGCATCCTCTTCCTGCCCGGAAAATCGTAAACGATTTCGCCAAATTTCCCCTTGCGCGAGGCCCCGCGAAATGCATCCTTCCGGCCCCGCCGCAAGGCGGAATCACAACGCCTCGTTAGCTCAGTTGGTAGAGCAGAAGACTCTTAATCTTTTGGTCCTTGGTTCGAGTCCAAGACGGGGTACTTCCCTTTCCTGAAAAACCCGCCGCACTCCGGCGGGTTTTTCGTGGGCGCGGATTTGCCGTGTTTCCGGGGTTCGGGTGTCGCGGGCGGGCGGGCCGGGAGGCATTCGTATCTTCCCGCACAAAAAATCCGTGCCTGCCCCGGCCGATTCGCTTCAATAGTTCGCAAGCGGAGCCGTTCCGCTCACGTCTTTCCTGCGCGTCAAAATGTCCAGTCCCGTTCAGATCCTTCATGCCGATCGCATTCCCGCCACCGGCTGCCTCGTCATCCCCGGCCGCCTCGGACCCCATGAGCTGCCCCATTTGGAGAAGCTTTTCGCCGGGCGGAAGATCACCTGGTTCATCGAGGAAAGCGCGAAGCTGGACCCCGCGATCCGCGCCCATCTGGAGCGCTCCGGCTCCGGGGCCGCCTTTTCCGAAGACGAATCCGCCCCGGCGGCGGCGGGGGAGCACCTCAAGCCGCTGCTGGCGAACGGCGGCGTGCTCGTTTTCGTCCCCGGCCGGGCAGTCACCCGCGCCGCGATCCCCTGCCACATCCCGGGCAAGACGCTACGCACGCTCTGCTCCTTCGGCCTGCCGGTGCTGCCGGTGAATATCGACTACCCGCGGGAGGCCTGCCTTTCCATCGAGAAGCCGGGCTCCATGCCCCACGCCGTGATCGGCATCGCGAAGGAGATCCCCGCCAAGGACGCCTGCCCGGCGCTCTACCGGGAGCGCCTGCAGGAGCTGGTGGAGGAGAGCTTCTCCCGCCGCCCGCTGCTGAAGACCTCCCTGGGCACGGCCTTGCTCCAGGGCCTGAAAAAGCACGGCAGGAACAAGCTGCACGACGGCTCGGACGATTCCAGCATCGGCTTCGACCGCATCCTGGGCGCGGCGCTGGTGTTCTCGAAATTCATCCGCGAATCCACGGACAATCCCCGCATCGGCATCATCCTGCCGCCCGGCAAGGCCGGCCTGATCGCGAACCTGGCCGCCGTCTTCGCCGGGAAGACGCCGGTGAACTTCAATTTCACCGCCGGCCACGAGGCCGTGCGCTCGGCGATGCGGCAATCCGGGCTGGACCGCTACATCACGGCGGATCCCTTTGTCCGGAAGCTGGCCTCCTTCCCCTGGCCGCCGAACCGCGACCTGATCTTCATCGAGCGCAGCCTGCCCGCCCTGAAGAAGAAGATCATCGCCTGGACGGTGCTGGGCAAGCTGCTGCCCGCCTCCGTGCTGGCCACGGTCTTCGGCATCGGGAAAAAGAAGGGCGACGACGAGGCGATCCTGCTCTTCACCTCCGGCTCCTCCGGGGAGCCGAAGGGCGTGCCGCTGACCCACCGGAACGTGCTGGGGAATGTCTGCCAGTTCGGCACCCGCCTGGACCTCACGCCCGGGGCCGCCATCCTGGGCTGCCTGCCGCTTTTCCACTCCTTCGGCTGCACGGTCACCCTGTGGTTCCCGATCATCGAGGGCATCGACCTGGTGACCTACCCGAACCCGCTGGAGACCAAGCGCCTGGCGGAGCTGATCGCCCAGCGCGGGGTGAACGTCCTGCTGGCCACGCCGACCTTCCTGCGCGGCTACATGAAGCGGGTGGAGCCGGAGCAGCTCAAGTCCCTGCAGCTCGTCGTCACGGGCGCGGAAAAGCTGCCGGACAATCTGGCGGAGGCCTTCGAGGAACGCTTCGGCATCCCGCCGCAGGAGGGCTACGGCCTGACGGAAACCTCCCCGGCCACGAACGTGAACCTGCCCGATCCCGCCCCCGCGGCGGATGCGGCCGTGATCCCCTCCGCCCGCCGCGGCTCGGTGGGCCAGCTTCTCCCCGGCATCGCCTTCCGCATGACGGATCCGGCCACGGAGAAACCCCTGGTGGCGGACAAGCAGGGCGTGATCTGGCTGAAGGGTGCGAACATTTTCCCCGGCTACCTGAACAACGCGAAGAAATCCGCCGAGGTCCTGACCCAGGACGGCTGGTTCCGCACCGGCGACGTGGGCCGCATCGACGACGACGGCTTCCTCTACATCGAGGGCCGCATTTCGCGGTTCTCGAAGATCGCCGGCGAAATGGTCCCGCACGAGACGGTGGAGGCCGCCGTGAACAAGGCCCTGGGCCTGGACTCCGAGGCGGAGCGGAAGATCGCCATCGTGGGCATCCCGGACCCGCAGAAGGGGGAGGCGATCATCCTGCTCTCCACCATCGCGGGCCCCGCGCTGGAGCAGGAATGCATCGACCTGCGCTACAAGCTGATGGACGCGGGATTCCCCTCCCTGTGGTGCCCGAAGGCGATCATCCCCGTGGAGGAAATCCCGGTGCTGGCCTCCGGCAAACTGGACCTGAAGGGCTGCGAGGAACTGGCGCAGGGGTGAGCCCCGGCCGGTCCCCCGAAGCAAGGGCCGCGGTCAACTGATGATGATCCCGCCCTTCAATTCGCTCCAGATGTACACGGCATCCCCGCCGCGCTCGACCCGCTTTTCCCAGGTGAACCAGCCGTAGGTCTCGTTCCAGTAGAAATCATAGATCCGCATGCGGCGGACCGTGCGGCCCTCCTCCCAGACCGGGTGGATGGCCACCACCCGGCGCACGTGCGTCGCCTCGAAGGGCCCGGCCTTGCCCGTGCCATCCACGATCAAGGCGATCTCCACCCGGGACTGGTGGCCCTCGATGAGGAGATCGATCAGCTTCACCGCCGCCGGGGGTGTCAGGTCGTGGTCCGGTTCGGCGGCGAAACAGGTTCCGGCTGCCAGGAAGGCAGCCCCGAGGAGGGCGCGGATGGAGTGCATCGGATGTGGGACGCGCGGCCCCGTGCGCGTATTCATGAATTCTTTCCCCGGCGAGGAGGGGGGCCGCATCCAGCCGCGGTTTCCGGAGTTCCATATGCGGTACCCGTTTCTCCGGCCGATCCTTCTTGCGGGAAACCGGTGCGCTTGCAACAAAGGTGTTTCCATTTCCGTTACTCATTCACCGCTCATGAACCCGATGCTCCGCACCACCGCCCTCGCTGCCCTGCTGGTCTCCTGCGCCGCCGCCCAGGAGGCGAAGTGGACCTCGATTTTCAACGGCAAGGATCTGGACGGCTGGACGCCGAAGATCCGCGGCCTGGCCCTGGGCGAAGACCCGAAGAAGACCTTCGTGGTGAAGGACGGGGCGATCGCCGTGACCTACGAGAACTACGAGGACTGGGGCAGCGCCTTCGGCCACCTTTTCTACAAGGCCAAGTACTCGAACTACAAGATCCGGCTGGAATACCGCTTCACCGGGGACCAGGTGAAGGGCGGCCCCGGCTGGGCGACCCAGAACTCCGGGATCATGCTCCATAGCCAGGACCCGAAGACCATGGGCAAGGACCAGGAGTTCCCCTGCTCCCTGGAATTCCAGCTGCTGGGCCAGGGCAACGGCGTGAAGACCACCGGCAACCTCTGCACCCCGGGCACCTACATCACCCTGGACGGCAAGGTGAACAAGGCCCACTGCATGAACTCGAAGTGCCCCACCCTGCCCCTGGGCGAATGGGTGAAGGCCGAGGCCGAGGTCCGCGGCGGCAAGCTGGTGAAACACCTCATCAACGGCAAGGAGGTGATGCAATACACCGATCTCAAGCTCGACGAAGGGGACGCCAACGCCAAGCCGCTCATCGAGATGCAGGGCAACGACGATCTCACCGAAGGCTACATCAGCCTGCAATCCGAAAGCCACCCGGTGGAATTCCGCAACATCGAGGTGATGGAACTGGAGGACTGAATCTCCCGGCAATGCCGGTTTCCTGACGAAGGAAGGCGCGGTCCGCAAGGGCCGCGCCTTTCCTTATGCCACGGTAGGGACACGCGTCCCCGCGTGTCCGCGAAGCAAGGGCGGGCATGCCATCAGGGACCGCCCGCGGTCAACCGGGACCT
>CBFGVD010000087.1:0-9758 GCA_965651965.1 uncultured Verrucomicrobiaceae bacterium
AGATCGCGTCGCACTCGCGGATGATCTCCAGCTTCTCTTCCGTGATGTCGCCGGGGCAGCGCACTGCCAGGCCGGGACCGGGGAAAGGATGGCGCCACAGGATATCGTGGGCGATGCCCAGGGAGGCACCCAGAGCCCGGACCTCGTCCTTGAAGAGCTCCGCCAGCGGCTCCAGCACCTTCCCCTGCGCCTGAAGCTCCAGGATGCGGTCCACGCGGTTGTGGTGGGTCTTGATCTTGGAGGCCTTCGATTTCGCATTGGAGGCGCTTTCGATCACGTCCGGGTAGAGCGTGCCCTGCGCCAGCATCTCGGCATCGCCGACGGCATCCCAGAAGGTATCGATGAAAAGCTCACCGATGATCTTGCGCTTCGCTTCCGGGTCGGAAACCCCGGCAAGCGCTCCGAGGAAGCGCTCCGAGGCGTCGATCGTCTCGATCTTCACGCCCATGCGGTGGAAATTGTTCTGCACCTCCTGCGTCTCGTTCTTCCGCATCAGGCCGTGATCGACGTAGATCGCGCGGACATTCACCCCCGCCTCGTGCAGGAGCACGGCGAGCACGGTGCTATCCACCCCGCCGGAGACGCCGCAGACCACCTGCTTGGTGCCCACGGTCGCGCGAATGCCCTCGATGATCTCGCGCTTGAAGTCGTCAATGCGGAAGGGCGCGAGTTCGCCCGCGGTGAGCAGGAAATTATGCAGGATGCGGTTCCCCTCGTGGCTGTGGGTCACCTCCGGGTGGAACTGGATGCCATAGAAGCGGTCCTCCCATTTCAGGGAAACGGGGGTGCCGTGCTGGTTCGCGGCGATCACCACGGAGCAGGCGGGCAGGTTTTCCACCGTGTCCGAATGGCTCATCCAGACCTGCGAATTCTTCGACACGCCCTCGTAGAGCCCGCTGCACTCGCCCGGAACCAGGGTGGCCGGGCCGTACTCGCGGCGGTTGCTCGATTTCACGCTGCCGCCGAACTTGATGTTCAGGAGCTGCATGCCGTAGCACACGCCCAGCACCGGTACGCCGAAAGCCTTCAACGCCTCGAAATCGAGGTCCGGGGCGTCCGGCTCCGCGGTGCTCTTCGGCCCGCCGGAGAGGATGATCGCCCCGGGCTTGCCGATGTCCGGGAAGTCTTCCAGCGCGTACAGCTTGGCGAAGTAACCCAGCTCCCGCACGCGGCGGACGATGAGCTGCGTGTATTGCGAGCCGAAATCGAGAACGGCGACGTGATTGGTTTCCTGCATGAAATGATCTCCGGTCCGGGATTTGAAAAATGGGGAGGGCGGCCGCAACTCAGCCCAGCGGCTGATAATTCGTCGGTTCCTCGGTGATGACGATATCGTGCACGTGGCTTTCCCGCAGGCCGCCGGGAGTGATGCGGACGAAACTGGCCTTTTCCCTGAGCTCTTCCAAGCTCGCGGCACCGACATAGCCCATGCCGGAACGGAGACCGCCCATGAGCTGGAAGATCACGTCCGAAAGCGGGCCCTTGTAGGGCACCCGGCCTTCCACGCCTTCCGCCACCAGCTTGCCGGAGCTATTCTGGCCGTAGCGGTCGCCCGAGCCCTTCCGCATCGCGCCGAGCGAGCCCATGCCGCGGTAGGTTTTGAAGCGCCGTCCTTGGAAATACACGCTCTGGCCGGGGCTTTCGCGGGTGCCCGCGAGCAACGAACCCAGCATCACCAGGTCCGCACCGGCGGCGAGCGCCTTCACGACATCGCCGGAATAGCGGATGCCGCCGTCGGCAATCACCTTCACGCCCCGCTCGCGGCAGTAGCGCGCCACGTTCTGGATGGCCGTGAATTGCGGCATGCCCACGCCCGCGATGACCCGGGTGGTGCAGATCGAGCCCGGGCCGACGCCCACTTTCAGCGCGCTGGCACCGGCGGCCACCAGATCCTTCGCGCCCTGCTCGGTCACCACGTTCCCCGCCACCACCGGGCGGTCGGAAAGCGAGCGTAACTTGGAAATCACCTCCATGACCCGGCTGGTGTGGCCGGTGGCGGCATCGATGAAGAGCGCGTCCGCGCCGGCATCGATCATCGCCTGGCCCCGCTCCACGCAATCCGGCCCCACGCCCACCGCGGCCCCGCAGCGGAGCCGGCCACCGGGATCCTTCGCGGCATTGGTGAAAGTGATGCGCTTCTCGATGTCCGAACCGGTGATAAGCCCCGCCAGCTTGCCTTCCCCGTCCACGAGCGGCAGTTTCTCGATCCGGTTCTGGTAGAGGATGCGGCGCGCTTCCTCCAGCTCCGTATTGGCCGGAGCGGTGACCAGCCGGTCGCGCTTCGTCATCACGTCTTCCACCCGGGCGTCCAGGCGGTCGAGATAGCGCACGTCCCGGCCCGTCACCATGCCTTCCAGGCGGCCTTCGGCATCCACCACCGGGAAGCCGGAGAAGCCGTGCTCCGCCATGATCTCGCGGATCTCGTCGATCGTCTGCTCCTTGCGCACGGTGAGCGGTTTCTGGATCACGGCGTTTTCCGAGCGTTTCACGCGTGAAACCATCGAGGCCTGCTCGGAAATGGAGCACGCGCGGTGGATCACGCCCATCCCGCCCTCCCGGGCCAAGGCCACCGCGAGCTCGGGCTCCGACACCGTATCCATCGCCGCGGAAACGACTGGAATGTTCAGCCGGATACCGGCCGTCACGTGGGTCGAAATGTCCGATTCGGTAGGAAGAATCTCGCTCAACGCTGGAACGAGAAGCACGTCGTCGAACGACAGTCCGAGAGAAATATCCGCCATGGCGGAGTCCATAGAGGAGCCCCCCGGGGGTCAAGTCCGAATACCAAAAAGGCGCGTGCCGCCGCTCATTTGCGGGCGAAATTCAGCGGCGCAGGCACGGAAATGACCGTCATCCCGGCAAGTTGCGCGGCCATCACGCCGGCCGGCGCGTCTTCGAGCACAAGGCACTTCTCCGGCTGCACGCCGAGGAGTTGCGCCGACTTCAGGAAAATGTCCGGGGCCGGCTTGCCGACCTTCACGTCGTCCGCCGTTACCACCTCGTCGAAGAGATCGGA
The DNA here is from genome assembly GCA_965651965.1 of uncultured Verrucomicrobiaceae bacterium. GTDB lineage: Bacteria > Verrucomicrobiota > Verrucomicrobiia > Verrucomicrobiales > Akkermansiaceae > Haloferula. The sequence goes on from CBFGVD010000087.1 coordinate 3,017, forward strand.
CACGCCGACCGCCTGGAGGGTCTTTTCGATCACATGGCGGGTGCCGCCGGTGGCAATCGCCATCGGGATCTTGCCTCGCAAGCTCCGGGCAAAGGCCACCACTTCATCGATCAGGTCCACCTGGACCAGCTTCTTGAGGAATGCCTCGCGCTTGGCGAAGGCGACCGCCTCCGGATCGAGCTTCAGGCCGTATTCATCGTTGATCTCCACGACGATGTCCTTCGTCGGGCGGCCGCCCATCGCATAAAAGACATCTTCCTTGAAGATCCCGCCGGCACCATGCAGCGCCAGGGCTTCGCACCACGCCTCGAAGTGAGACGGCATCGAATTCACCAAAGTCCCGTCGCAGTCGAAAATCACCGCTTCAAAGCCCTCAGCCGACAGATTGATCTCACCGATGGTCGCCATGTGCGTCGCTCGGGTAGTCAGCCCCCATCCGCTTGGCAAGAATGCAAATTAAAAATGTCCGTCAGACACGAAAATCCTTGTCAGTGAATCACTGATAGGTTTTGGGAACCTCTCCCACCACGCATTTTCCCGGCTCCTTCCCCTGATCTTTTTAGAAAGGACTCAAAGCGGGAAGTCCCCGTCTGCATAGACCCCCGGCGCAACGGTCTTCGGCTCACCCGCACGCGCGGAAAAGGACACTTTTCCCCGGAGCACGACACCAGACGCGAAGGTCATGGGCCCCTCGATCTTGACCTCGTCGCAGGCGGCGAGCGAGGGCACGCCGAGCGGCTCGAGGGCATCCACCAGCTTGTATGCGTCGTCCAGCTTCACCACCGGCGGCACGCCGTTCCGCTCCGACGCCAGTTCCACCCGGCCATCCTCGCTCACCGTGTAGGCGTCCGAACGCAGGGCGAAAAGATCCGCGGTGGATTTCACCGGGGCGAAACGCGAGCGCGGCACTTCGATGGCCTGCGCACCCTCGAAGCACTCGATCGCCGCACCCATCGCCACTTCGAGCTGGATCACCGGCGTGGAGTCCTTGTCGCGCGGGTCCACCGTTTTACGGTTGCGAATCATCGGCAGCGGCAAAAGCCCGCCGCCCTGCTCCAGACGTTCTTTCAGGAGATCCAGCCGCAGCCAGATCGAGTTCGTGTTGAAATAGCGGTGTCGCCCGATGTCCTGGAAGGCATCCAGATCGCCCTCCGGGCACTGCGCGACCTCCCGCAACAGCAGGCGGCCGTCATCCTTCCTCACGGCCAGATGGCCGCCCTTCCGGTCGGCCGGGGTGCGCCGCGTGACTTCCATCAGGAATGGCGCGCCGGAGTCCGCGAAATGCTTCAGCAGCCCCGGCTCGAGCACCGCCCCGAGGTTGTCGGAATTCGAAACGAAAGCGTACTTTACCCCCGCCGCCAGCAGGCGGTCCAGCCAGCCGCTGCCGACCAGGGCCGGATACAGGTCGCCGTGACCGGGCGGGCACCACTCGAGCGAAGGGTTTTCAGGCCAGGAGACGGGGGCCAGCGTCGCCTCCTCGATCTTCGGCACCTGGTTCTGCATCAGTTCCACCTCGGAAGCCTCCGCGAAGCCGCCCGCCGCATGGCGCCGGAGGTAATCCAAGGTGTCCTTGCTGGTGCTGAAACTGTTCATCAGCAGCAGCCGCACGTTCGCCCCGCTCGCCTCGCGAAGCGCGCTGACCTGACGCACGATCAGATCGAGGAAATTCACGCCCGGCCGCACTTCCAGCACGCTTTTCACCTTCTGCAGCCCCATGCTGGTACCCAAGCCTCCGTTCAACTTGATCACCACGGTGCTCGCGAGCAGCCCGGGATCGAATCCCCCTTCGCCGGGGCGGAATTGAGCCAAGCCTTCGGCCGGCCGGATCGTCTCCTCGGGGATCAGCCCCGTCTCCTCGCGGCAAAGTGCCTCGTAATTGTGGCGAAATGCAACGATGGCGGCCTCCATCACGCCCGCGGCGCGCATCTTCTCCTCGAATGGCACGAAATCTCCTCGCTTCATGGCTAAGTGGGGGCGACGACTGCCACGGGCTCCGGGCCCGCGCAAGCGGCGGTTGCCCACCGCCCTCCCACACTTCTCCACAGCCCGCAAGAAAAATAAAAATACAGCGTGGCACGAAATTTGCTGTATTTCCCATTACAATCGGCTTTACCTTCCCGTCGTTCCGCCGGTGAGCGGAATCTGACACATGGCCGATGCCTCGCTCCATCAATCGCTGGGACAGCAGCAATCGCTGGCACCACAGATGCGGCGCAGCCTGGAGATCCTCCAGGCGAACTCCATGGAGTTGCAACAACTCGTCCAACAGGCGCTGGAGATCAATCCCGTGCTGGAAGACATCACCGAATCCATTTCCCTCGATGAAAACACCCCCGAGGGCGACGAGGCCGATTCCCTCGACCATTTGAACGAAACGGACGACGACTGGCGCGACCTCGAGATCATGGAGCGCCGTTCGAATCCCTGGAGCGCGGACGACGAGGAACGCCGCGAGCACCTTTACAACTCCATCGTCGCCCCGGAGACCCTGCAGCAGCACCTCTCCAGCCAGCTCGATTTTTCCCTGGTGGAGCCGGATGTCCGCATGGCAGCGCGCCACCTCATCGGAAACCTCGATCCCCGCGGTTTCCTCGACCTCCCGGTCCGCGAACTGGCTTCCCGCCTCGGCATCCCGAAGCATACGATGGACGAGGCGCTGACGCTGCTCCAGAGCTTCGATCCTCCGGGCATCGGTGCCTCCGGCATCCAGGAGTCCCTTCTTTTGCAACTCGAGCGGAACGGCGAGGGCGGCAGCCTGGAATACCGCATCGTTCGGGATCACTTGGAGGAACTCGCACGCAAACGTTACCCGCAGATCGCGCGCGCCTTGGGAACCAGCGTGGAACGCATCTCGGACGCCGCCGTCCGCATCGGGCGCCTGACGCCGAATCCTGGCGGAGACTTCGACCCCACGGGCAATCCTTACATCCAGCCGGACGTGGTCATCGAAAAGACGGACGAAGGCTGGCGGGCCCGGCTGACCAACGAATACATGCCGAAGCTGCGGATCAGCGATTTCTACAAGGATATGCTCGGCAAAACCTCGAACGACCGGAAAGCGAGGCATTTCCTGCGCGAGCAGATCCGGGAAGGGCGCACCCTGATCCGCTCCTTGTCCTTGCGCCAGGAGACCATCCTGTCCATCGCGGAAAAGCTGATCGAGCACCAGCCCGCCTTCCTTGAGAAGGGTCCGCGCCACCTGCGGCCCCTGACGATGAACGAGATCGCCGACCAGATCGGCCTGCACGCGACGACGATCTCCCGTGCCGTGGCCGGGAAATATGTCCTCACCCCGCACGGCCTGATGGAAATGCGGGCCTTCTTCGCCGCGGGTTATCAAACCGCGGACGGTACCGAGGTCTCCAACGCCGGGGTGCGCGAGGCCATCCAGGATCTCATTTCAAAGGAGGATCCGGCCAAACCCCTCTCCGACGACGCGCTGGCCAAGCAGCTCAAGACCCAGGGCATCCCAGTGGCCCGGCGCACCGTGGCGAAATACCGCGAACAGCTCGGCATCCTGCCCTCCCACTTGCGGAAATCCTTCGCCGGGTGAGCCTAACGGCCCGGAACCCGGGAATATACCCGCGTGTTCCTCGGCTTGCCCTCGAGGTCCAGCCGTTCATTCCGCAAGACCCCTTCCAGCTCGAAACCCGCGCGCTCCGCGAGCCGCCAGCTACGGATATTGGCATTGTCGGTAGTGAGGAAGACGCGGTTGGCCCGAAGTTCGCTCAGGGCGAAATCCGCCAAGGCGCGCACGCCTTCCGTCACGAGCCCGCGGCCCGTGTAGCCGGTCCGGCCCCAGTAGCCCATTTCGAAACAACGCAGGCTCCAGTCCATGTCATGAAGACCCGAGCCGCCGACAAGCTCGCCGTCCTCCTTCGAGAAGATGAAGGCCATCAGGTCTTCCCGGGCGAGGAAACGGGCATGGGCCCGGCGGCAGGACTCTTCCGACTCTTCCAGGGTCGGAACCTGGCGCACCCAGCCCAACCAGGGTCGCAGCTCGGCAAGCGAGGAAGTCACCGCGCGATTGAATACCCCACCGTCTCCCGGCCGCGCGGAACGGATGATCACGCGCGCGGTTTCGATGGTTTCGGGAAAAGGTTCAGGAGACATCGACCGGTGAATGCAAGCGGAAGCCGCGGCATTTCTCAAGCCGTCCCGCAGTCCGCGGGACTACCGTATTCCTACTCCCCCTCGCCGCTTCCGGAATCGAAGCGGATCTCCCGCTTCCGCCTCGGTTTGAGTCTCGTCCGGCCCCCGTTCGCCTGGCGCAGCGGATCGAAAAGGGCATCCATCCCGACTCCCTTCACCTCGTACACGATCGCCAGCAGCTCCCCGAGCCGCCCTTTCGGGAAGCCCCGCTCCTTGAACCAGCCGAGGTACTCGATCGGCAGGTCGTAAATCGGCATTCCCGCGGGCGGGACGGCCGCACGGCCGTATTTGCCGAAAGGCATCCGCGTCCGCCCGATCTCGTTGAGCAGGTTGCGGAAATCCTCCCGGTCGATCTCGTTCACGCCGCTACCCTCCACCTCTTCCGGGAGATTGGAAACACGGAATGCACCGGTGCCCTCGACATTCGGCTTCATCGGGGCGATTATGAGGGCATGCCGCAGGAAGATCCGCGCCCCCGTTCCCCGCTTTGCGAAAGCAGGGCGGAGGAATTCGCCAGCATGGCCACGCACGCGCTTGGCACCGCGCTGGCCATCGCCGCGCTGGTGGCCATGGTGCTCGTGGCGGAGGGAGAGGCTTTCAAAACCGTATCCGCCAGCGTCTTCGGCGGCACCCTGGTGCTGCTGTATTTCTCCTCCACCCTCTACCACGCCGTTTCCTGCCCGCGGCGGAAGCCGCTGCTCCAGGCCCTGGACCACGCGTGCATCTACCTGCTCATCGCCGGGTCTTACACCCCCCTCGCGCTGGTCTCCCTGCGGGGACCGTGGGGTTGGTCCCTCTTCGGCGTGGTGTGGTTCCTCGCGCTCGGGGGCGTGCTGCTCAAGACCCTGCACCGCGGCAAGCGCGATACATGGTGGTCCACCGCCCTCTACATCGTCATGGGCTGGCTGGCGGTCTTCGCGCTCGGGCCGATGCTCCGGGCCCTGCCCGCCGCGGGCGTCGCCTGGCTGGTCGCGGGCGGTCTCTGCTACACCCTCGGCGTGATCTTCTTCGCCTGGCGGAAACTGCGCTTCAACCATGCCATCTGGCACCTCTTCGTCCTTGCGGGCAGCGCATGCCACGTGATCGCGACCATCCTTTACATCCTTCGGTAGGCGACCTCTCCTGCCCGCACATGCCCGAGCTTCCGGAAGTCGAAACCACACGCCGCGGGGTCGAGCCGCACGTAAAGGGACGGCACATCCGCGAGGTCATCGTGCGCCACCGGGGGCTCCGCATGCCGGTTTCCGACTCACTCGGGGAACTTGCGGGCGAACGTTTCACCGCGGTGAAGCGGCGGTCGAAGTACCTGATCTTCGAAATGGAGGAGCAAGGATCGCTGCTCGTCCACCTCGGCATGTCCGGCAGCCTGCGCCTCGCCGACCCGTCTTCGGAGTTCAAGAAACACGACCACGTCGCGCTCACCCTCGATTCCGGCAAACAGCTCCGTTTCCACGACCCGCGCCGCTTCGGCATTTTCCTTCACCTGCCGGAGCGGGATCCTTCCGCTCACCCGCTCCTGAAAAACCTGGGGCCGGAACCGCTGGGGGATGCCTTTTCAGCGGAAACGCTCGCCCGTGCCTTCGCCGCGAAACGCATCCCCGTGAAGGTGGCGCTCATGGATGCGAAGGTCGTCGTGGGAGTCGGGAATATCTACGCCAGCGAGGCCCTTTTCCGAGCCGGCATCCGTCCCTCCACCCCTGCCAACAAAATTTCCGGGTCCCGTCTGGCCAAACTCGCCGCCTCGATCCGGGAAGTGCTGGCTGAATCCATCGAGCAAGGCGGCACCACCCTGAGGGATTTCCTCAATTCCGACGGCGAGCCCGGCTATTTCAGCCAGCGGCTCTTCGTGTACGAGCGGAAAGACAAGCCCTGCCGCAAATGCGGAACCGCCGTGCGCCACGCGGTGATGGCCCAACGCTCCACCTACTGGTGCCCGAAGTGCCAGCGGTAAACGCCTACTGCGGCACGATATTCCAGCGGAGGAATCTCCCCCGCTCCCCGCGTGCCACGCTGGCGATGACCTTCCCGCCTTCGAAACGGATCGTCACCCCCTGCGATGACCAGTTCGTCAGGTCCTCCGACCACTGCGCCGAGTAAACGACCCCGGTCCTCTGGATCGGCAGCTCCCGGGAGATCTCGATCTTGTCCTCCGGAAACAGCACCGTATCGGGCACCGTGCTTGCCGTGGTCGGGTCAAGTGAGAACGCGTACTCGATCCCGTCGTCAAGTCCGTCGCCGTCGGTGTCCCCTTCAAAGGACAGGTCATGGCCTGGGTACTCCGCCGTGATCCAGTTGGCAAAAGTGTCCGCCTGGCCCGTAGCCGTCGCGACCTTCGCGGGACCGTACGGGAAGGCCTTGCCGCCCAGGATCGCGCGCGGCCGCAGCCACCACTCCTGCCCTGCCGCAAGGGCGGTTCCCGCCGCGGTGGAATCGAACACGAAGGATTCCAACCCCGCTCCCGAAACGGAACCGGTGGGCTCCAGCCAGTGGCAGCCGGTGGTCGCTATGTCGTCGATGAAAATGCCCGTCGGCTGCCCGGGAAAGACGTCGTGCGTATAGGCCGATCCGCCCGCCTGGAGGTAATAGCGAA
>CBFGVD010000088.1:0-9752 GCA_965651965.1 uncultured Verrucomicrobiaceae bacterium
ATCGAAGTGAGCGCAACCAATCCCAATTCCTCCGCCACCGTGGAAGTCCAGGCCTTCGTGCTTGAAACCGGGGAATCGCAGTCCGAAACGGATACCAGCGTGGACGAGATCGTCATTCCCCACGCCAAGCTTCAGGACGGTGAAAACACGATTGTCCTGACCGTGACGGACCTGCAGAACTACATCACCAGCTACAAGGCCACCCTAAAGGTCAACCGGGCACCGAACATGGGAGCCACCCTGGCAGCGGTAATCGCGGACGAATCCTCGGTCACGATCACCAATGCGATTTACAAAGGACCGAAACCGGCCAGCGGCCAGTTCTCGAACGGGACGGCTTTCGGGCTTGAGATCGATTCCGGGGTGTTGCTAACGAGCGGACTTTTCCAGTATTGGGACGATGGGAACACGACCACCGGACAAGGCTGGATTTGGGACGGAGACCGGGGTGGAGACGCCGATCTCGAAGCCCGCATTTCGGGCAACTATACGCGGGACCCCGCCATTCTCGAATTCGACGCGGAATGTGAAAACGGCCAACTCGAATTGGAGCTTCAGTTCGGATCGGAAGAATACCTGGAATTTGTCGACCGATTCAATGACGCCTTCATGGTCATGGTGGACGGTGTGGTGGTCTCGCTGGTTCCAGACGGACAAGACATTATCGCCCTGAACTCGATTCACGCGGAATACACTCCCAATGGCGTTCTCCCCGTTCGCGACGAACTCTATTACACCGAGGCCCAGCTCGCATCGAGGGTCATTTCTCCCAATACGCTTCCGATCGAATACGACGGGGCTACCCTCAAGCTCAAGCTCCACGCCTTTGTCACCCCCCAGGAGACCCATCACGTTAAGATCGTGATCGCCGACGTGAACGACGGCCAACTCGACTCCGGCCTCTTCCTGGAAACCGCCAGTTTCAAAACCGTCGATCCGACCCAGTGATCCCGAGCGCATCCGGGACATGCTCCCGAAGGACTTGCTGCCCATGACACACGAGGGGCGGAGCCGTGAGGCTCCGCCCTTTCGCGTGCCGTCAGACGGGCAACTCAGTGTCCCGGCATCTTCAATGTCTCCGCCAGCGCGAACCAGGCACGGGCCGTAACGATGAAAATCGAAGTCGCCATCGCATAGGATATCGCGGTAGCCGTGCAGTCCCAGCAAAAGGCCGGAGCGATGGGTGAAGGGATGCCCGAGAACTGGACCGCAAGCCAGGTCGCATGCCCCACCATGAAGGTCCCGAAACTGATGATCGCCAGGAAGAACACCATGATCGCCCGGCACATGGGTTTCAGCACCGGGCTCGCCGCAAGCGCGGCCGCATGTTTCCATGCTCCCGCCAGAATCGCGAAGGACAGCGCGCAAGACACCACCCACCAGATGATCCCGATCGTCTGGACCGAGTCCAACTGCATTACCTTCAGCTCCACCAATTTTGCCGCTTCGTCCTCCGTCATGATGCTCCGCCCCCCGGAAGGGCACCCCGCCGCCTAACAGATCCGGCGCGGGCTGGCCACAAGAAACAATCCCTTCCGGGCCGCCCGTATCCCGCGGCACAGGCCGCCTCGCCGGGTTTCGCGGATGTTTTGGACAATCCTCCCGGTCAAATCCACGGGCCGGATGGAATCCCAAAAATTTCCTTCAAGAAAACCCGATCATTCGTCGCAACCTACTAAATCTGGCATAGTTTTCAATTTGACGCGGCTACCCGTGGTAGCCCATTCTCCGCGGCATCGTTTTCCCGGTTTCCCATGCGGTGCGTGCAATGCGGCTCATTCAAAGACAAGGTGCTCGACTCCCGGATGTCGAAAGATGGCACCACCATCCGCCGGCGGCGGGAATGTCTCGGCTGCACCTACCGCTACACCACCTACGAGCAAATCGAGCGCACCGAGCTGCGGGTGGTGAAGCGGGACGGCACCCGGGAAGCAATCCACCGGGAGAAGATCATCAGCGGCATGATCAAGGCCTGCGAAAAACGCCCCGTCTCGATGGACCGGCTGGACCGCGCGGTGGAGGAAATCCTCACGGAGCTCCATCAGGACCATCTTTCGGAAGTCCCCTCCTCCGTGATCGGCGCGAAGGTGATGGACAAGCTCCACCAGATCGATCCCGTGGCCTATGTCCGCTATGTTTCGGTGTACCGGCAGTTCGAGGATGTCGGCGAGTTCATCCGCGAGATCCAGGCCCTGGAGCGCCGCCCCTCCCGCGACCCCATGCAACGCCGCCTCTTCAAGGATTGATACCCTTTCCCTGCTGTTCCCAACCCTCAACCCCGCTCACACCCGCCCCACCCTGATCTGATCTTCACGTGATCTCGCTCATCGGCTCCCGCCCCGCCATCCAGGTGGGGCGCCATCAAGTGATCCAGTACGACACGCTCTGGCTGGGCACCGCGCTGCGCCGTGCCGCCACGGCCGCGGAACGGGAGGATTTCCCCTTCGTGGACGAAATCCGCCTCGGCATCGAAAAATACCTGGAGACGAAGTGCCCGCTGCGCCTCCTCACCCTCGGCGAACTCTACGACCGCCTGCGCCACATGCTCGTGCGCATCGGCTGCGAGACCATTGCCGAAAAACTCGAACCCCTGGCCCCGCCCGTCGCCATCTCGCTGCTGCGCCTGGCCAAGGAAGCCGGGGACGGCTACGAACTCGCCTTCTTTTCCCTGCTCCGGGAGGAGCTCGCGGAGCTTCAGGCCGCGGGCGCGGAGGAGATCCGCTTCGGCGGCCTGCGGGAAGCCGTCCGCACCCTCTGTCGCACCGAGAAATGGGATGCCCGCTGCGATGCCATGCTCGCGGATCTGCGCGGTTTCCTGTGCGAGCTGGACCAGGATCACAGGCCTTTCCGCCGCCCCTTGCGCTTCCGCATGGATAGCGACCGCTGAGGCGCCTCCACCGGACCCGCTCCAGGATTTCATTGGACCGCGGGGGCTGCATCCGGCATCTCGATCTCATGACCAAGACTCTTTTCGAGAAGATCTGCGACCGCGAGATTCCCGCGGATATCATCCACGAGGACGAGTTGTGCGTCTGCTTCCGGGACATTTCCCCGCAGGCCCCCGTGCATCTCCTGCTCGTACCCCGCAAGCCGATCCCCCGCATCGCCGAGGCCGCGGACGAGGACCGGGACCTGATCGGCCATCTCTTTCTCACCGCGGGCAGGATCGCCCGGGAGCAGGGCATTGCCGAAAACGGCTTCCGCCTGGTGGTAAACAACGGCCCGGACGGCGGCGAAGCCGTGCCCCACCTGCATATCCACATCCTCGCAGGCCGTCGCCTGGAATGGCCCCCCGGTTAAACCCGGGACATTCTTTCAAAGAACTTATCCTTGCCCTGTGCCATATAAAGGCTGCCGCCGCGTTTTCACAAACAAGTGCGCAGCCATTCACGGTAGCGGGCTGCACCGCGCCCGCAGCCCGGGAATAACGTGATTTTCACGCACTTTTCACGGAAACACAATTCCCTCGTAACCAGAACCTTATAAGGTAAGCGCAGCGGTTCCAAAGCAAGGCGGGTTTTTTCATCGCCACAGTTGCGCGTTTGGGTCATGCAACGACTTAGCAACCTGCATACCCATACACATGAACCCCTCCCGCTCTCCCAGGTGGATCGTGCCCGCCCTGCTCGCCGGTGCGGCCCTCACCGCCGTTATCGTACACGAGGATATTCCCGGGCTTTCCTTTGCCGCCGGACGTAAATCCTCAGCCCCCGGAGATTCTTCCGGCACGCCTTTGCCATCGGGGAAAGCTCCCGCGCTTGCAGCCGGGGACTCGGCCACTCCGGGCAATGCCGCACCCGGAAAAGGCCCTGCCGGTTCCTCGTACGCGGAGACCGCTCCCGCGGCCAAGGGCGGTGCCGCTGCCGCTCCGGGCGGTACCGCAGCTCTGGTCGCCCGGCCTTTCAGCCTGTCGGATTCCGGCAATGGCCCGCAGGATTATGTGATCGCCCTGGACGAAATCTCGATCCATCTGGCCACGGGCCACGAAAAGATCCGCCGCCTCGATCCCCCCGCCACTCCGGAGACCTATGAGGCACGCATCGCGGAATTCTCCGCTGAAGGCGAAGTGATGCCGGTCGTCTATCCCGCGAATGGACCGCGGCTTCCGGAAAACCGCCGCCTGCTCACCTCGAAGGTCATGGTCGAAGTTCCCGAAGGAGCCGACCGCACCGCCCTTTCCGCCAAGCTGGCGCTGCCCGCCGAGGCCCTGCCTTCCTATGCCCCGCGGCATGCGGTATTGAAAGCCGGGTCCCCGCTGGAAGCGCTCGCGGGATTACAGGAGTGGCGCGGGCTTCCCGGCCTCGAATCCGTCCAGGTCCTGCTGGCCACGCAGTTCGCCAAGCGTGCCATGCCGAACGACCCGCTCGTTCCCCAGCAGTGGCATCTCAAATACACCGGCCAGTTCGGTGCCGTCGCCGGCACGGATATCAACGTGGAGGATGTCTGGAATTATTCCTCCCCTGCCGAGGGATTCCGCGGCACCGGCATCGTCGTCGGCGTGGTGGATGACGGCTTGCAGACCGGCCATCCGGACCTCGCGGCCAACGTCGATACCAGCATCGATTACGATTGGAATGGAGACGACGAAAACCCCAATCCCGATAGCGGGACCGACAGCCACGGCACGGCCTGCGCCGGCGATGTCGCCGCCCGGGGAAACAACAACCTCGGGGTCTCCGGCAGCGCGCCGGAAGCCACCCTCGTCGGCTTGCGCCTGATTTCCGGCCCCGTCTCGGATTTCGAAATCGGGCAATCGGTTTCCCACGAAAAGGATGTCATCCACGTCAAAACGAATAGCTGGGGTCCTTCCGATACCGGTTCGTTCCTCTCCGGCCCCGGTCCCCTCACGCAACTGGCCATGCAGGATGCCGCCACGACCGGCCGCGGCGGGAAGGGCACCGTCATGCTCTGGGCCGGCGGCAATGGCGCGGGCAACAACGACAACTCCAACAAGGACGGCTATGCGAACAGCATCTACGCGATCAGCGTCACCGCGATGGACAGCCAGATGGGCCGCTCCTACTACGCGGAACCGGGGGCGAACCATTTGATCACCGCCCCCTCGAACGGTCTCATCCTGGGCAAGACCACCACCGACCTTATCGGCGGCCAGGGCTACTCCGACGGAGACTATACCGACGACTTCGGGGGCACTTCCTCCGCTACCCCCACCGCGGCCGGGGTGGTGGCCCTGATGCTCCAGGCGAATCCCGACCTCGGTTACCGGGATGTTCAGGAAATCCTCGCCGCCACCGCGGTGCAGATCAATCCCGAGGAGCCCGGCTGGGCCACGAATGCGGCAGGCTTCCACTTTAACCACGAATACGGTGCCGGCCTGATCGACGCCGTGGCCGCCGTGGCCGCCGCCGCCGATTGGACCAATATGGAGCCCGCGATCACCGCGAGCGCCTCCGTGAACGGCGGCGTCATCCCGGACAGCGATCCAACCGGCCTGGTCCATACCTTCGACCTGAACAGCGAGCCCGCGGTCCGTGCGGAACATGTCACCGTGGCCCTATCCATCGCCCACAGCGCCCGCGGCAACCTCGAAATCCTCATCACTTCGCCCAGCGGGATGACCAGCCGCCTGGCGGAAGTTCACGGCGATCCGAATGCGAATTACAACTGGACCTTCATGTCCACCCACTTCCGGGGCGAGCTTTCCACCGGCACCTGGACACTGAAAATCGCCGACCGCTCGGGCAGCGTGAATTCCACCGGGGGCAACCTGGTTTCCGCCACCCTCACGGTGCACGGAGCCCCGGCACCGCCGGTCAATCCTCCGCCGGTGGTCCAGATCACCTCCCCGGCCAATGGCGCGGTCTTCACGCCCGGCAGCACCGTGACGGTGGACGTCAACGCCACCGACCTCGCCGAGGGCGGCGAGCCCGGCGGCATCGCGCAGGTAGAGCTGTTGGACGGGGACACCGTGATCGGCACCGATACCGAGGCCCCTTATTCCTTCCAGATCACTCCGGCGCTCGGCAGCCATCCGCTCACTGCGCGTGCCACGGATACCGATCCGAAGCCAGCCACCTCCACCTCCGCCACGGTCACCATCATCATGGCGAATAGCCCGCCGGTCATCACCGCTGCCAGCATCGGCGGCAGCCCGGCGTATGCCGACACCACGATCGCGGTAAGCGGACTAGCCGCCGGCGATGCGGACGGCGATTCCATCACCTACTCCTACCGGTGGCAGTACAGCACGGATGCGCTTTCCTACACGGATGCGGAAGGCTTGACGTCCCCCACCCTTCCCCCTTCCGCGGCCAATGCCGGCAAACTCTGGCGCTGCAGCATCACGGGGAACGACGGCCAGGAGGACGGCCCCGCGTTCCTCACCAATGCCGTGAATCTCGTGGCCCGGCCGCAAACCCTGGTCGCCCCCGGAGCCGCTTACATGTATCAAAGCGGCCTCGTCCTGGCGAACAACGGCAGCCCGATCACCCGGGCGATGATGATCAACGAGTTCAGCCAGGGCTCCGGCACCGTGGGCACGCCCCAGTGCGAATGGGTGGAATTGGTGGTCCTGCAGAATTTCGCCAGCTTCCGGAACTGGAGCTTCAGGAATACCACAGCCACCCGGCTCACCTTCGCGAACTCCGCGGCTTGGGACAATCTCCCCGCCGGAACCCGCGTGGTGATCTACAACGGGGCCTTCGCCAAGGACGCCTTCCTGCCCCCCGACGATACCGATCCTTCCGACCGGCAGATCGTCGTTTCCAGCACGGATCCGACCTACTTCTCCCAGACTTCCGGCTCCGCGTGGCCGCAACTGATCGAGAGCGGCGATGTCCTTACCCTGCGGAATTCCGCCAACGAGATGGTCGCGGAAGTCGGCTACGGCAACGCCACCGGCGGCATCATCAACATCGGCGATGTCGCGAAAGGCCAGGCCGCCTACCACACCGGCGGTAGCGACGAAAGCGCGAACCAAGCCGCGAACTGGCTCTCCACGGACGCCAATACCGAGCGGGCCCGGGATGTCATCGCGCCGCGCGCGCAGGGGGACCTCATCATTTCCGAATACATCAACGGCTCGAACAACAACAAGGCCATCGAGTTGTTCAATCCCTCCTCCTCCGATGTTTCCCTGGCAGATTACGATATCCGCCTGTATCCCGATTCCACCGGCGGCGGTTCGGTGATCTTCCCGCTTTCCGGCACTGTCCCGGCGGGCGGGACCTTCCTCGTGAAGCGGAATCAGGCCACGCTTTCCCTTGCCGGAGCCCAATACACCATCTCCAATGCGGCCTTCTTCTGGGACGGGAATGACAGCATCATCCTCAGGAAAAACGGGGTGGTGGTCGATTCCTTCGGCGATATCGATAGCAATCCGCCCGCCGGCGGCTGGTCCATATCGGGTGGCAGCACCTCCAGCCGGAATTTGCGCCGGAAGGATACCGTGCTGATCGGGGACACGGATCCTGAAAACACCTTCACGCCCGGCACCCAGTGGACGGCTCATGCCATCAACGAGACCGACATCGGCAACCACGTGACCACCACCCTCTTCTTCGGTGTCTCCTCGGATCCGGAGGAAATCCCGGAAGACGGCGGCTCCAATGCCGCCATCGGGACCATCAAGCTGCCGAAGAATGCCACCGGCATCATCGTATTCACCCTCGCCTCCAGCGATCCCGCCACGGTGACCGTCCCGGAGACCGTCATCATCAACAGCGGCCAGAACTCCAAAACCTTCCCGATCAGCGTCACCGACGACGACATCTCGGACGGTCTCCAGATCGTGGATATCAGCGTGGATGCGGGCCCCTCCGCCTACCAGGATGCGATCCTGTCCCTCAATATCCTCGACGACGAGCCGCCGATCATCGGCGTGACCCCCGGCAAGGGGAACAATACGGTGAACACCGCCTGGATCGATTCCATCGTGGACGGCACGGAGAATACCCCTGCACCCTTCCGCCTCGGCGCGGGGGGCGATCTGCCGCCCGGCCTCTTCATCGATAGCAGCAGCGGCGAGATCAGCGGCACCGTGGATCCGGGCGCCAGCGGCTCCTACAACGTGGTGATCGAACGCTACAACGTGAACGGCGGCGTCACCTCGCAGAGCTTCACCCTGGTCATCGGCACGGCCTTGTCCTATGCGGATTGGATCTCCGGCTACCCGGAGCTTGCCGGCACCGGTGCGGAGGATGATCCGGATGCCGACGGCCTGGAGAATCTCCTCGAATTCCACCTCGGGCTCGATCCCGGCACCTCGAATGCATCCGTGATCGAAACCGAACGCACCGCCACCACGCTCAGCATCACCTACCGCCGCGCGAAGGGCACCGGCGGGACCACCGCGGGCGTGGAATGGAGCGATACCCTCGCCGAGCCCTGGTCCGATGCCGGGGTCACGGAAGAAATCCTGGAGGACAACGCGGAGGACCAGCTTGTGAAGGCCTCCGTCTCCATCACCGGCGCGGACACGAAGAAATTCATCCGTCTGAAGGTGACGCAGGATTGATCGGCCTTCGTCCGGTTTGCCGGGGCCGCGGGGTAACGCCCGCGGCCCTTTTTCATTAACACGCCTTTCCGCATCTTGCGTCGGCCGCAGGCCGCGTGTTGGATACGCGGCGATGAAAAGGGCGCTCCTTTCCTGCCTTCTTGTTACCGCCACCTTCGCCCCCGCACGGGCCGGGCAAGAGCGCGGCCCCGTCCCGGTCAGCCGCATGGTCATGGTCCACGGCATTTTCCAGGCGGAGTGGCGGGCCTTCGGCTTCCTCCGCCGCGATCTCGAGAGCCGCGGCGTGGAGTGCCTCGTCCCCTCGCTCAAGCCTGCGGACGCACGCGACGGGCTGCCCGCCCTGGCCCGCCAGTTGAAACGCGAGATCGACGCACGCTTCGGTCCGGAAGAGCGCATCGCCCTGGTCGGGTTCAGCATGGGCGGGCTCGTGAGCCGCTATTACCTGCAGGAGCTGGGCGGGGCCGGGCGCTGCGACGCGTTCTTCACCATCTCCACCCCGCATCACGGCACCGCAATGGCCCGCCTCTGCTACGGCAAGGGGGCATGCCAGATGCGCCGCGGCAGCCCCTGGCTGGAACGCTTGGCGGAGACGGAAGAACGCCTCGGGAAGATCCCCGTGGTCTCCTACCGCACGCCCGCGGATCTCGTCATCCTGCCCTCCCGCAGCTCGGAGTGGGATCGGGCGGTGAATATCTCCGTCCTCTGCCCCCTGCATCCGATGATGCCCGCCTCCCCGAAGGTCCGGCAGGATATCCTCTCGCGTCTGAAAACCCCCGGCTAGGCAGCCGGTAGGACACCCGCTGCTCCGGGCGGCCTGGGTTTGCTCCTCACCGGAAGGAAATCTCGTAGCCGTGTTCTTTCCGGAAGCGTTTCGCAAATCGGGGCAGCCAGGTGGGCTTGCGCAGGCGGCGGCGGATGCGGCGGCGGGCGGAGATCCAATCGACCAGGCCGGGCAGCAGGCCCGCGGACCGGGCCGGCTCCTCCGGTAACCCGTAGCCCAGTTTTTCCAGGGCTGCGGCGCGGTCTCCGGAGAAATAGCCGCGGGCCCAAGCCCGGCGGTACCAGTTGGATATTTCCCTCTTCCAGGTATCCCTGCTCTCGGGGGAGATTTTCGCGTATCGCTTCACCCCCGTGGGATCGCCCAGCGTCCCGCCGGTACCGGTGACCAGATCCCGGCCCGGAACCCCGCCCAGATCCGCGATCCCGAGGTAAGCCCCCAGCCGCTCCAGCTCCTTCTCCGGCTCCGTCACCAGATCCTCGTAGCGCAGCTGGTGAA
>CBFGVD010000089.1:0-9752 GCA_965651965.1 uncultured Verrucomicrobiaceae bacterium
CTTGGGCGACAGGTGCAGATAATCAGGCATGATCTCCGCCGGCAGCAGACCTTCGCTGGCGAGGAACTTGTGACCAATATCGAGGAAGTGAACGTGTTCGCCGTCGTGGAGTTTCTGCAGCACTTGGTTGATCTGCGTGAGCTTGCCGCGCTGGGGATTGAAGTTCTCGCCGCGCGGAAAGATGCCGAGCAGCAAAATTCTTGTGTCCGGCACCGTCGCCCGCAGCTTGTTCACGATTGCGGCAACCCCCTCCGCAATCTGCCCCGGCGTGTTGTCCTCCCCATTCGAGTTGTTGGTGCCGATCATCACCACGGCCGCTTTCGGCTTCACGCCGTCCAGATTGCCGTTTTCCAACCGATACAAAACATGCTGGGTGCGATCACCACCGATCCCGATGTTCACCGCCTTGCGATCACCGTAGAACTTTTCCCAAGTCTCCCGGCCCGCGCCCTCCCAGCCTTGCGTGATCGAGTCGCCGATGAACAAGACGCGTGCGTCGGGGTTGTCCTTGATGCGCTGGTTCAGGAGGGCCGACCGGTCTTTCCACCCCTGATCCCCCCGCGGAGCGGGCTTCACGGCCGAGTGCTGGGCGGAAGCGGCTTGGACAAACAGGAGGCAGGCGATGACTCCGGCGAGGAGGCCGGACGAACGGGAGGTTGGGCGGAGGTTGCTCATGGGAGGAGGGGATCATGAATTGACCGCAATGAGCAAGCAGCCGGTTTGGCTTGAAACGGGCGCAGTTGACCGGAGGCTTGCCCGTCCCGAAGCGGGACTTGACGGCACACGGGCCGAAATCTAGTTTCCGCGTCCGTTCGGTCGGTGGCCGTAGCTCAATGGTAGAGCCCCAGATTGTGATTCTGGTTGTTGCGGGTTCGAGTCCCGTCGGTCACCCCACCTCTTTTTTCGGGAATTTTGCAGGTTCCGGTCGGAAGGGGCGGCCATAGGCGTTCGATATACCATGGAAAGCCTCGAGAGTCGACTCGGATACAAGTTTCGCAACTCGCTTCTGCTTGCCGAAGCGATGACTCACCCGAGCCTCGCTTACGAGTCCCAGCGCCCGCATTTCGACAACCAGCGGCTGGAGTTCCTGGGAGATGCCGTGCTGCAACTCATCCTCACGGAGGATCTTTACAAGATGTTCCCGGATTTTCCGGAAGGACGCCTTACCAAGCTGCGCTCGCAGCTCGTTTCACGCCGTGCCCTGGCGCGCTTCGCCCTGACCATCGACCTGGGCAGCTACGTGCTGCTGGGCAAGGGGGAGGAAGCCACCGGCGGCCGCCGCCGGATGTCCACGCTGGCGGACGGCTTTGAAGCTTTGATCGGAGCGGTTTATCTGGATAGCGGTTATACGGGGGCGCGGGATCTTGTCCTGCGCCTTTTCCAATCCGAGATCGAAGCCCTGGCGGGCAGTCCGGAGGAACGGAATCCGAAGGGCGAACTCCAGGAGTGCCTCCAGGCGATCTCCCCCCAGGCCCCGAGCTACCGCATCCTGGGCGAGAGCGGGCCGGACCACCGGAAGGTATTCCAGGCCGAAGTGTCCTGGAAGGGCATGATCCTGGCGGTGGGCAAGGGCAAGAGCAAGAAGGAGGCGGAGGCCCGCGCCGCCGGGGAGGCCTTGCGCGCCCGGGTGTGGGAAAAAAACTAGGCCCGGGAAAAGGAAAGGACGACCCGCGGAGACGGATCGCCCTTCCCGAAGGTGAAACGGGGGCCGCTCAGGCCTTGATCTTCGAGTAGGCGCGCAGATAGCCCACGCATTGCGCGATCTCGGCGACGTTGGTTTTCCAGTTGTGCTCGTACTCGATCGTCACGTTGCCCGCGAAGCCGTGCTTGCGGACTTCATCGAGGATCGCGGCATTGTCGATCACGCCGGTGCCGAAGGGGCGGTCGTGGGTCCATTTGCCGACGGTCTCGCGATCCTTCATGTGGAAGGAGTGCACGCGCGCGGCGACTTTTTTGATGACTTCCAGCGGATCGAGGCCCGAGGTGGCCCAGTGGCCGAGGTCGGCACAGTAGCCGATATTCGCGTGGCGGTCCTTGATGGCCTCCCAGATCTTGTCCGGGTTCCAGAGCGCGGTCGGCTTCGGGTGATTGTGGAAGCAGACCTTGATATCGTATTCCTTGGCGAGCTTTTCGAGGGTATCGAGGGCGTCCAGCGATTCCGTGGTCACGCCGTAGAGGCCCATTTTCTTCGCGAACTCGAAGGTCTTGCGGGCTTCCGCCTCGTCCTTGGAGATGCCGGTGACGCCGAAGTTCACCGGGGTGATGCCGTGCTTCTTCGCGTGGTCGAGCAGCTTGGCGATGTTCTCGTCGGAGAGATCCGGGTTCAGCTTGGTATCGCCCAGGTCGCCGCCGATCTTCTGGCCGGGGAAAACTTCCACGGCGGCGGCACCCGCGGCGGAAGCCATCTGGATCGCCTCCCAGAGGGTGAATTCCTTGAAGGACCAGCATTGCACGGAAATGGTGAACCCCGCGGCGGTCAGGGCTTCCTGCGGGACCGGCTTGCCATGCGAGCGCAAGGCAAGCAGGGCGGATGCGGCGGGGACCATGGTGAAGAGGGATCGGCGTTTTATCATCGCAGGGGAATTATCTACCGCCGGCGCGGGATGGCGAGGGATTCTTTCCTCGCCGGAGGGGGATGACAGCCCTCGGATCGCGCGGCACGGGAGGGAAGGGGGCGCGTGTGCTCCCCTTTCGGAAAAGGAAGCGCGTGTAATCAAGCCAGGATCCCCTTCACCACTTTCGCCGGTTTCACGCCGGTGAGTTTCTGGTCCAATCCTTGGAAGGGATAGGCCAGCCGCTGGTGCTCGAAGCCGAAGAGGTGGAGCATGGTGGCGTGGAGATCCCGCAGGTGCACGGGATTCGATGCGACGTGATAGCCCATCTCGTCCGTTTCGCCGTAGGTGAAGCCGGGCTTCACGCCGGCCCCGGCCATCCAGATGGTGAAGGCGTTCGGATTGTGATCCCGGCCGGTGAAGCGGTTCCCGTCCCCGCCGCCGCGGTTCTCCTGCATGGGCGTGCGGCCGAATTCGCCGCCCCACACGACTAGGGTGTCCTCCAGCATGCCGCGCTGCTCCAGATCCGTCAGCAGCGCGGCGATGGGCCGGTCGATATCCCGGCACTTTTTCACGAACCCGTCGTTGAGCGCTTCCGAGGCATTCGAGCCGTGCGAGTCCCAACCCCAGTCGAAGAGCTGGATGAAACGCACCCCGGATTCCGCCAGTCGGCGGGCGAGCAGGCAGTTGTTCGCGAAGGAATCCTTCCCGGGCTGCGTGCCGTAGAGTTCATGGATGTGCGCGGGCTCGTCCTTGATGCTCATCACCTCCGGCACGGAGACCTGCATGCGGTAGGCCATTTCGTACTGGGCGATGCGGGTGATCGTCTCGGGATCGCCGAAGTCCGCGTGCGCCTTCGTGTTCAGCTTCGCCAGCGTGTCCAGCGCCGCGCGCCGGATTTCCCGGCTGATACCCGCGGGGTTGGTCGTGTTCAGAATCGGATCGCCCGCGGAGCGGCACTGTACGCCCTGATAGACGGAGGGCAGGAAGCCGCTGCCCCACAGCGATGCCCCCGCGCGGGGAAAGCGTCCGCCGGAAATGAGCACCATGAAGCCGGGCAGGTTCTGGTTCTCCGTGCCGAGGCCCCAGGTGAGCCAGGAGCCCATCGCGGGGTAGCCGAGATTCTGGTTTCCGGTGTGCAGGAGCAACTGCGCCGGGCCGTGGTTGAACTGGTCCGTCTGCATCGTCTTGATGAAGCAGAGCTTGTCCACGTGCTTCGCCAGTTCCGGCAGGCGGTCGGAGACCCAGGCACCGCATTGCCCGTGTTGCTTGAAGGCGAATTGCGGGCCGAGCATTTTCGGAACGCCCTGGATGAAGGCGAACCGCTGGCCCTCCAGATACTCCGGCGGGCATTCCTTGCCGTTGTAGCGTACAAGCTGCGGCTTGTAGTCGAAAAGCTCCAGTTGGCTTGGCGCGCCGTCCATGTGCAGGTAGATCACCCGCTTCGCCTTCGGCGCGAAGGAGGGCAGCAGCGGCGCGAGCGGTGCGGAGGGGTCGTGGCTGATCTTCAGCCTGCCCGCCGCGTTGCCAAGGCCCTGCGAGGCCATCCACAGGGCCCCGATGCGCGCAGGACAATCCCGCAGGAAACGGCGGCGCGTGATGTGCTGGAGTTCTCGGGCTTTCAGGTCGGGGAACATGGGAGAGGGGAATTACGAATGTCGAATTTCCGAATGACGAGTGGTGGGTCTCTCAAAGATACTTCATTCGAGATTCGGGAATTCGGCATTCGTCATTAACGGGTCAATGCTTCATCGAGATTCAGGAGCACGGAAGCGACCACGGTATAAGCGGCCCCGTCCGCGGTGCCCGCCATCCCCTGCATGAGCGAAGGATCGGCGGCGTAATCCTTTTCCAAGCGGGTGAAGAGAGCGAGCAGCTCCTCAAGACGGTCCGGCGTGATGCGCCGTGAGGTGGCGGCGCGGTATCCGGTGGCAAGCCGTTCCTCCAGGGTGCCGGTGGATTCGTATTTCATCCGGCGGGCGAGGCCCTGGGCGCATTCGTGGAAGGCGGGGTCGTTCAGGACGGCGAGCGACTGGAGCGGGGTATTCGAGAGGATGCGGCGCTTCGAGCAGAGCTCGCGGGTGGGGGCATCGAAGGTCGCGAGCAAGGGGTAGGGGATGCTCCGCTTCCAATAGACGTGGACGGCGCGGCGGTAGCGGTCCGGTTTCCCGGGCGGAGGCGTGTTCCATTTGTCCCCGGCATCGAAGGGCTGCCAGACGCCGGGCGGCAGCGGCGGATGCACGGGCGGGCCGCCCTCCCGGTTCGCCAGCAGGCCGGAGACCGCGAGCGCGTGATCCCGGGCCATCTCCCCGGTGAGGCGCTGCCGCGGGCCGCGGGCGAGCAGGCGGTTGTCCGCATCCCGCGCCGCGAGCGCGGGGGGGATCGCGGGCTCCTGCCGGTAGGCGGCGCTGGAGACCATCTCCCGCAGCAGGGATTTCATGCTCCATTTCATGTCCGTCTGGAAGCGGACGGCCAGGGTGTCCAGCAGCTCGGGATGGGTGGGCTTTTCCCCCGCGGAGCCGAAATCCTCCGGCGTGGGGACGATGCCGGTGCCGAAGAGTTCCAGCCAGAAGCGGTTCACGGCCACGCGGGCGGTGAGGGGATTGGCGGGAGAGGCGATCCAGCGGGCCATGTCCAGGCGGTCCGGCTTCCCCTCCGCGGCCAGCGGCGGGAAAAGGGCGGGCGTGCCGGCTTCCGGGATGACCTCGCCCTTGTCGATCCAGTTCCCGCGGATGAAGAGGCGGGTTTCGCGGGCGAGATCCGGAGGCAGGTCCCGCATCACGGGCACGCTGGTCGCGGGGATTGCGGCGAGCGCTTGCCGGGCCGCGGCGATTTCCTCTTTCAATGCGGAGACGGCCGGGTCTTCCCCGGCCCATGCGGCCTCCCCGGTCAGGGAAATGCGGCCGCGCTTCGCGACGAGGGGATAAGCACCGCCCGCGGAGTCCGTGGCATGGGCGAGCACGACCCGGAGCGTGGAGGAGGGAGGAAGCGCGAGCGACTCCCGCAGGACCACGACCGCGTGGCGCGGCTGGAAAATCTTGGTGTATTGACCCCAGCCGCGGTTCGAGCCTCCAAGCGAGAGATTCGGATCGAAGGGCGGATGGGCTTCGTCCGCGACGATTTCCTTCAGCGTCACTTCGCTCGCCTTGCCCTCCGCATCCACGAGCTGGAGGCTGATTTTACGGATCATCGCGCCCCACTCCGGGGTGTGGCGCGCGACCGCTTCATCCACGGGGCGGATTTCGATGCGGAAGGCGGAGAGGGAACCAAGCCGTGCGGGCGAGGGAATCTCCAAAACGTGAACCGTGCCCGCCGCGACATTCCCGACGGTGCGGAATTCCTCCGTGCCATCATCCTGCACGATCTCCAGCTTCGCCTTGCTGCTGCTCCCTTTCATTCCGGCGGCGGGGATCCATTCCGTACGGGCCTCCAGCGAGCGCCGGAGCCGGTGCAGTTTCTCTTCCGCCCGCGAGATGGAGTCCTGCAGCGCGCCCGCTTCCTCGTGCCGGGCGGGATCGAGCGGCACGCGGAGCACGGGATGATTCTCCGGCACGTCCGCATCCGCGCTTTGGTTGAAGAATTCCATGAAGCGGAAATATTCCTCGTGGCGGATGGGGTCGTAGGGGTGGCTGTGGCATTGCACGCAGCCCATGGTGACGCCCTGCCAGACCTCCCAGGTGGTGGCCACGCGGTCCATCACGGCGGCCACGCGGAATTCCTCGTCGTCCGTGCCGCCCTCGTTGTTCGCCTGGGAAAGCCGGTGGAAGGTGGTGGCGATGCGCTGGTCCAGGGTGGCATCCGGCAGGAGGTCGCCGGCCAGTTGCTCGATGGTAAAGCGGTCGTAGGGAAGATCCCGGTTGAAGGCGGCGATCAACCAGTCCCGGTATTTCCAGACATCGCGGCGGCTATCGAGCCCGAGGCCCTCCGAATCGGCATAGCGCGCCAGATCCATCCAGACGCTGGCCCAGCGTTCGCCGAAGCGCGGGGAGGCCAGCAGCCGCTCGACCTGTTTGTCGTAGGCGCCCGCAGAGTCGTCGCTCAGGAAGGCGTCGAGTTCTTCGAGGGAGGGGGGGAGGCCGGTGAGATCGAGCGAGAGTCGCCGCAGCAGGGCGGCCTTGTCCGCCTCTCCGGATGGTGCCAGCCCCTCCTTTTCCATTCGGGCGAGGAGGAAGCGGTCGATGTCGTTGCGCGGCCAGGATGTGTCGCGAACGGCCGGTGCTGCGTGGGCGCGCGGCGGCACGAAAGACCAGTGCTCGCCCCAGGCGGCGCCTTCCTTGATCCACTGGCGCAGGGTTTCGATCTCCTTCTCCGGCAGGCGCGGCCCGTGCTCGGGCTTCGGCATGACCTCGTCCGGATCCCCGGAGAGGATGCGGGCCATCATTTCCGAGGCATCCGGATCCCCCGGGACGATGATCGGCTTGCCGGACTCGCCATTGCCCAGCGCCTTGTCCCGGTAGATGAAGGAAACCTCCCCGGCTTCCTTCACGCCGCCGTGGCAGGCGGTACAGTGGGCGTTCAGGATCGGCCGCACGTCGCGGGCGAAATCGACCGCCGCTGCCGCCGGCTGGACTGCCAGGATGAAGGCCGGGAAGAGGAGGCGGTGCTTCATTTCGCGAAGATCCGGATTTCGTTGAGCCCTCCGCCCTGGCAGGGATGGTCCGCGGGGCGGGAGGGATGGCGGTAGTGCTCCCTCACGACCACCTTCACATAGCGGGCGGATGCGGGAGCGAAACGGAAGTCATGGAAGGGGAAGCGGGGGCCGTCTTCCTCCGCGATGCGCGGGAGATCGCCGGAGACCAGCGGGAAGAAGGTTTTGTTGTCGAGCGAGCCGAAGACCTCGAAGGCGGCGATGCCCCGGTCGCCAATGCCGCGGTTGCCGGTATTTTGCAGGGAGAGGCGGGAGATTTCCTCCGCCTGCAAGAGGTCCACGGTGAATTCCCCGCTCTCCGAGTCGGGGGCGAGCCAGAAGGACCAGTCCCCCGGCACGCCGCTGTCGTTCAGGCGGCCGTCCGTGAGGTTGTCCGGGGGGAAGACGGAGCCGTGCGGCCGGGTGCAGTAGCCGGGGCTGAAGACGGGCTTGCCGAGCGCGAGATTGCCCGCCGCGGAGGAGGAAACCGGGACGCCGCCGCTGTGATTCACCAGCATCACGGGAGACTCGTCCAGGGAGGCAAGCAGCCGGGTGATCCCGGATTCCCGCACGAAGGCGCCGCTCTGGCCCACCGTCAAGCGGGTGTTTTCCGCGGAAGCCGTCTGGACTTCCACTTCGCCTTTGAAAACTTCCGTAAGCACCACGGGTGCATCGCCGTCGCTGCCGACGGCGAGGCCGAACTCCGTGCCGAGATCGACGAAACGTCCTCCCGGGGTGTCGATGCGGAAGCCCTCCGCGCCATCCGGCGTGTGCACGGAAACGCGGCCGTGGAGCACGGAGAGGGCTTCCTTTTCATCCAGCCGGAAGCGGCAGGGGCCTTCCAAGGTGACGCTGGCCCCGCTGGGAAAGCCGAGCCGCAGGAAACCGCTGCGGAATTCCAGCGGCATGGCGACCGGTACGCGGCCGGACACGGGGGCGGGCGAACCTTCCGCCCAAGCGACGCTCCCGGCCTCCATCACCTCCGCCACCGGTCCGCGAGGGCGCATGGCCAAAAAACCGAGGCCTGTTGCGGCAAGAGCCACCGCCGCGGCGGCAGCCAGCCACGGCTTGCGGGAAGGAAGGGGTTGCGCTTCTGCCGGCATCTGGAAGAAGGACGGATTCGCCGCCTTCCGCGCCAGGGCGGCGTGGACCGCCGCGGCCCGGCGGTAGCGGGCGCGGGCCTCCGCGGAGGCGGAGAGCAGGGTGTTCAGTTCATCCCGCTCCGCCTCGCCGAGGGATTCCTCGAAGAGCGCGTGCAGGAGCAGGTCGAGCCGGTCTTCTTTCATGGCGTGGCGAGCTTGCGTGCGATGCAGGTTTCGAGCGCCTTGCGGATGCGCATGAGGGCGAGGGAAAGGGCGGTGGGCGTTTGTTTCCGCTCCGCGGCCAGTTCTTGCACGGAGGAACCGGGCGCGTAGCGGGCCAAAATCAGGCGGCGCTGGCGCTCCGGGAGTTCCTGGAGACAGGTTTCCAATGCTTGTTCCAGGCTGGCGTTCCCCGCGTCCTCCCCGCATTCGGCGGCCAGCATTTCCACCAGGGAATCGTGGAAGACATGCCGGTCCCGCCCGGAGTCGCGCCGCGCGGCTTTCACCTGATAGAGCGCGATGGTGAAGGCCCAGGGGAGGAAGGAGCGGGCGGGATCATACTCCGCCGCCTTCCGCCAGAGCACGAGATTCGTTTCCTGCACCACGTCGTCCGCCAGCATGCGGTCCGGCAGCAGGGAGAGGACGTAGCGGTGGATCTCCGGCTGATGCCGGGCGATCAGGCCCACGATCAGTTCTTCGGCATTGTGCGGTTCCGCGGACATCTCCACGGGAATTTACCGGAAACCGGCGGAATCTTTCGCGGAAATCGGGGTTTATTTCCTCTTCGTGCCGTAGGAGGGGTCCCTGCGGTCGTGCCGGATTGCGGTGATCCGGATGTAAGCGGGAAACACGCGGAAGAGAAAGTGCACGGGGAAGCGCTTCAGATTGGAGCGGCGCAGGCCGGTCGAATCGAAATGATGGCGCTCGGGATGCATCCGCGCGCTTTCAAGTGCTTCCAGAAGCTCTCGCCAGAAATCGTTTCCAAGGTCTTCCGAAATCGAGGAGTAGTAATCATACAGCTCTCTTGCTTCGGACGGAGCCTTCGGGTGGAATCTGATTTCCTTCACGAGATGGAGCGTCCCGCCTGTTTCAGGAATTCCTCGTAGGGCAGTGTTGCGCAAATCCCGGAATCCATTTCCCGCTCCCGACGGAATACCTCGGCATCGTCAGCCCCGAGGGGGGCCTCATGAAGCCCGTGAAGCAGGTAGGAAAGCAAACTTTCCCGATCTTCGGCGGAAAGTTGGTCGGCTTGCCGTTGGACCTCGGTGAGGGTGACCATGTCTGGAAAGTACCATGCGCGGGAGAGGCTTCAAGCTCTCTCTGGAGCGAGGGGAGAGCTCCAGGTTAGGGGAGAAGGTTAATGCTTTCCTCCGTCCTTTTCGTGCTGGTGGTAGTGCTCGGAGAGGATGTCGCGGCCGAAGTCGCCTTCGAAATCCCGCCAGGTGGCGTGGATGTGGTTGGCGTTGTTCTGGGTGTTGGCCGCTTCCATCA
>CBFGVD010000090.1:0-9735 GCA_965651965.1 uncultured Verrucomicrobiaceae bacterium
TGTAGGCCATGATCCGGTCGTGCACCGTCGGCGAGCCGCCGCGCTGCACGTGGCCCAGCACGGTCAGGCGGGCTTCCATGCCGATGGAGTCGTTGATGTAGCGGGTGGTGTAGTCCGCCATTTTCGTCCCCTCCGCCACGATGGCGATGATGTGGTCGCGGCCCTCGTGCTTGATCTCGTGCTTCAGCTTGGCGCCGATCTTTTCCAGGTCGAAGGGGATTTCCGTGGTCAGGCAGAGCTCCGCGCCGCAGGCGAGCGCGCTGACCATGGCCAGATAGCCGCAGTGGCGGCCCATCACCTCGATCACGAAGGCGCGGGAGAAAGACGTGGCCGTATCCCGGATCGAGTCCACCGATTGGCGGATCATGTTCAGCGCGGTGTCCACGCCCAGGCAGTAGTCCGTGCCGGCGATGTCGTTGTCGATCGTGGCCGGAATCCCGGCGAAGGGCACCCCGAAATCCGAGTAAAACTGGTTCAGCGCGCGGAAGGAGCCGTCCCCGCCGATCACGATCAGCTTGCCGATGCCGCGTTTCTTCAGGTTCTCGTAGGCCTGGCGGCGGAAATCGATCTCGAAGAAACGCTTGGAGCGGGAGGAGCGGAGGAAGGTGCCCCCGCGGTGGAGGATGCCGGAGATCAGTTCGCGGTGGGATTCGACGATCTTGTCGTCGATCAGTCCGCGCAAGCCGTCATAGACCAGCCACGGTTTGAAACCGCGGGCCGCCGCGTAGTCCGCGGCGCACTTCACGGCGGGGTTCATGCCGGCCGCGTCGCCGCCGGAGGTGAGAATTGCGATGCCTTCGCTCATGGATGCCGGGCGGAGGGATGGGGACCGCCCGCGGCCTGGCAAGCACGGGATGTGCCGGGGAAATCGTGCAGGATGCACCGCAAGAACGACCGGCAAGCGCAGGATGCACGCGAAAAAGAGGCGACTCCAGCGGAAAAGGAAATTGTTACGACTTAAAATCAACGGGTTGCATGGAAATTCGGCCTTGGCCGGGAATCTGCGATTGGACATTCGAACAAACCGAAAGGAATCCCATGCTACACTGGACTATCGTTTTTCTCGTTCTTGCCCTGATTGCGGGCCTTCTGGGCTTCACCGGCATCGCCGGTGCGGCGGCTAACATCGCGCAAATCCTGTTCTTCGTGTTCCTGGTCTTGCTCGTCATTTCCCTCCTGAGCCGGGCGCTAAAGGGCAAGACCCCCTGAACGGGATCCCGCGTGCGAAGTATGACACAGCTTTCCTCAAGTTCTCCCATGAAGAAAAAGCACATGATTCTGAACATCTTGGGCGCGGGCCTCGTGCTCGCGGCCGTGGGTTGCGAAAAGAAAAGCCCGGCTGAAAAGGCGGCGGATGATGTCGGCGACGCTGTCGAAGAAGCTGCGGATGAAGTCGGCGACGCCGCGAGGAAAGCCGATTGAGAAACAGATTTGCCACGGGTAAAACCGCGGCGGGGCGGGCGCTCGGGGAGGGGTGCCCGCCCCAACTTTTTTCCAACCCTGCATGAAATCGAAACCGACCGTTTCAAATGTGCTGCTCCTCGCGGGCGGTTTGTGCACCGCGGCGCTCGCCCAAGGCCCCGCCAGCGACGGCGACAGGCCCTTGCCCGACATCAGCCAAGAAGGTTATCTGACCTTCTACTTCGATAACGATCTCTTCGGCGACTCCGACCGGGACTACACCAATGGCGCCCGGCTTTCCTGGATTTCGCCGAACCGCGATCCCGAGGATCTCGATTTCTTCCAGCAGGGGCTCCGCCGGCTCTCGGGCGACCCTCAGAGCCTGGGGATTTTCCAGAAGCTGACCGGATTCAAGGACCCGGCAGACATCCAGTACAATTACGGCTTTTCCCTGACTCAGCTCATGTTCACGCCGGAATCGGCTGCCCCCTACGTGCAGCCTGCCGGAGAGCGGCGCTACGCGGGCTGGCTGGCGCTGGGCTATTCGCTGCACGTGAAGGATGACAATATCCTCAACTCCGTGGAATTCACCCTCGGCACCGTGGGCTCGAATGCACTGGCGGAGAATTCCCAGGATTTCATCCACAGCATCCGCGGCATCGATAAATTCAACGGCTGGGATTACCAGATCCCGAACGAGATCACCGCGGACCTGAGTTTCGTGCAAAAACGCCGCGCGGATTTCGTGAAATGGAATTACGGTGCCTTCCGCATGGACGGGCTCACGGAGTGGGGAGCCCGGCTGGGCACTTTCCGCACTTCCGCGCATGTCGGCGGTTTTTTCCGGCTCGGCTTCCACCTGCCGCCGGATTTTTCGGATCCGCGCCTTTCGGAAACGGCGTATTCGAACCTTTATTTCGATACGAACGACCCGTATCCGGGAAATTGGTCCATCTATCTGCTCTTCGGCGCCACGGGCCGGGGCGTGGCGCACGATGCGACGCTGGACGGGCCTATGTTCAGCGATTTCAAGACCGGCAACCATCGCGAGCCCTTCGTGGGCGAGGTCTTCGGCGGCGGGGGCATCCGCTACCGGGACGTGGAACTCAGCTACGTGCACACCTGGCGCACGGAGGAGTATGAAGAGCAGCGCGGCGGTCTTTCCGATTTCGGCTCGGTGGCCTTGCGGCTGCGCTTCTAGCAGCTTCTTCCGCATTGCGCCGCAGCATCCCGGCGTGCAAGCTCCGGCATGCTTGGGCACACCCTGTCGCGGCTGGCCATCCTGGCGATGGCGGCGGCACTCCCGTTGCGGGGCGACGAAGTCGCCGATCTCAAGGCCGAGAACGAACGGCTGAAGTCCTTGGTCCGCAATCATGCCGCGGGCATGAAATTCCCGGCGATCACCACCAAGGGCGGGAAGATCTACCGCTCGGTGGAGGTGAAGGAGGCCGGCGCGGATGCCGTGAGCTTCCTTCATGCCGGCGGCGAGGCCAGCCTGGACCGGGCGGACTGGCCCGCCGTCTGGGTGGATCTCTTCGGCGGTGCCGTTTCATCCCCGGAAGGGGATGCCGCGATTCCCGCGGATCCCGCGCTGGCGGGGGCGATCGCGGTGATCGAAGGCGACCGCTCGAACGGCACCGGATTTTTCGGCCGCTCCGGCGGCAAGGTTTACCTCTACACCGCGGCGCACGTCCTTTCCGGAAACTCGCGCCTCCAGGTGAAGCTGCGGGACGGTACCCTGGTGCGGAAATTCGGCGCGCTGGAAGCGGCGGAGGGGGCGGATCTGGTCCGCCTGCCGGTGGAGGAGGAAGTGCCCCAGGCCCTGGGGATCGCGCCGGAGTCGGGCTCGGCGAAAGTCGGTGATTCCGTCTTCGCTTCCGGCAATGCCGGCGGCGGCGGCACGGTGGGCTTCGAGGAAGGGAAGATCATGGGCGTGGGTCCGGAATCGATCGAGATCGACGCCGAGGTGATCCAGGGCAACAGCGGCGGCCCGATTCTGGACGGCCGCAGCCGCCGCGTGATCGGCGTGGTGACGCACCTGACCGCCGAGCGGAAGGATTTGTGGGCGGAGGAAACGCGTTTTTCCGAGGTGCGCCGTTTCGGTTGCAGGCTGGACCGGGCCTGGGAATGGAAGCAGGTCCCGGTGGATATTTTCCTGAAGGAGGGCAAGGCGGTGTTGGCGATCCAGGAGCAATCCGAACTCATGATCGCGGCGCTCCAGCCGGAAAAATGGAACTCGGAGGTCTTCCGCCGGCTCGGCACGAATCCTCTGGCCCGCGATATCAAGGAGCTGGAAGCCTGGATCGATAGCCAGAAGAGCGGCGGGCAACGCTTCAGCGAGAGCGACCGGAAGAAGCGCCTGCGCGCCATCCTGGATGGGGCCCGGCACCGCTCGCGCGGGCAGATGGCGGCGTTCCGCAGCGAGGACTTCACCTGGTTCCACCGCGAGACCGCGATCCGGGAAATCAAGAACCGCGAGGAGATCGACAAGGTATACGAAAGCTCCGCGCAGGACCTGCGGTGAAGCGCCCGGCGGGGCGGAGGTGCGGCCGGCGATACGCCTTTTTCAGTCCGCGGGATCGAAGAGGAGGAGGAAAAAGCCGCGCGCCCCGGGTCGTGCGGCATCCACGGTGTAGCCCTCTCTTTCCGCAGGGCTCATCTCCTCGATGTCCTGGCGGGTGAGGGTGAGGATCCGTTTCCCGGTATCCGTGATGTCCTCCAGGGTGTCGCTCGCGTGCAGATGGTAGTCTCCGCCGGGGACGAGGGGCGGGAAGGCGATGCCCACGGTGGATTCCCCCGGGATGCAGGCAATGCGGAACCGCAGGTCATCGGCCGGATCGGTCGGATCCATGCCCAGTCGATATTCGGAGAAGTTATCCAGCCCGCCATGGTCCGAATCCCCGGCCACCTCGCCGGGCAGGGCGTGCGCGTCCAGCCAATGTTCGAAGCCCAGGGTCTCCGCGTGGACCTCCGCGGCGGGGGAGATATTTCCCGCGGCGTCCAGGGCGACGACGCGGTACACATAGGCGGTGCCGTCGCTCAGGCCCGTATCCTCGTAGCCGGAGTCCAGCACGGTTCCTAGCAGTTCCCCGTCCCGCCAGATCTCGTACGCGGCGACATCGAGATTATCCGTGGAATCTTCCCAGGAAAGTTCGACGGAATGGTAATCCGGGATGGCGGTCAGGTCTCCGGGCGCGGATGGCGGATCTTCATCCTCCAGCGTGGCAAGAACCAGTACCGCGGGTTCGGAGAGGTTCCCCGCCGCGTCGGCGGCCCGGACCTCGTAAGTATAGCTCGTGCCCGCTTCCAGACCGCCATCCTCGTAGGCGGCTTCTTCCACGATGGCGATCAGTTCGCCGTCCCGCCGGATCCGGTATTCCGTCACTCCCACGTTGTCCTCCGCCGCGCTCCATGAAAGATCGATGGCGAGGAGGTGGGGTGTGCCCGCCAAATCGCCGGGAGGTCCGGGGGGAATATCGTCCGCGAGCGTGATCGCGGATACGGCGGCCGGAGCGGAGGCATTCCCCGTGCCGTCCAGCGCGATCACCTGATAGGCGTAGGGCGTTTCCGGTTGCAGGCCGGTATCGTGGTAAGAGAGTCCCTGGACCGTGGCGATCACGGTATTGTTGCGCAAGATACGATAACCGGCGACGGCGACGTTGTCCGCCGAGGCTTCCCATTCCAGGAGGATGGATTTGAGAAACGGGGTCGCCGCCAGGGCTCCCGGCATGGCGGGAGCTTCCTCGTCTGCCAACGTGGAGGCGGAGATCGCCGCGGGTTCGGAGGCGTTGCCCCCCGCATCCAGCGCGATGACCTGGTAGTGGTAAAGCGTGCCGCTATCCAGGCCGGTGTCGGTATAGCTCAGGCCGCTCACGGTCGCCAGCGTCAGGGTGCCGCGCTTGATCCGGTAGGCGGTGACTCCCACATTATCCGCGGCGGCACCCCAGGTGAGCTGGATCGCTGCGAGTTGCGGCATTGCGGCGAGATCCGGCGGGGAAGCGGGCGGCTCCGTGTCCCCCAGCGTGGCCACGGAAATCACGGCGGGAGCGGAGGCATTGTCGGATTCGTCCAGCGCCACCACCCGGTATTCATAGGTGGTGCCGCTTTCCAGCCCGGTATCGTGGTAAGAAGTGCCCTGCACCGTGGCGATCACCGTGTCGCCGCGGATGATCTGGTAGGCGTCCACCGCCACGTCGTCGCTGGAGGCGGACCAGCTCAGGAGGATGGCATCGGGCATTGGCGTGGCCGCCAGATCCGCGGGTGTGCCCGGCGGGGTCACATCCGGCAAGGTGGCGGTCGCGACCCATGCCGGGGCGGAGGCATTCCCCCCGCCGTCCAGGGCTGTCACCGAGTATTCGTAGGGAGTATCGTAATCCAGGCCGGTATCGGTGTAGGAAGTGCCTGTCACGGTCGCCAGCAGGGTGCCGCCGCGCCGCACTTCATAACCGGTCACCACGACGTCGTCCGTGGATTCGCTCCAATCGAGTTGCACGGATAGAAGCGCCGGCTGCGCGCTCA
Organism: uncultured Verrucomicrobiaceae bacterium; assembly: GCA_965651965.1. Lineage (GTDB taxonomy): Bacteria > Verrucomicrobiota > Verrucomicrobiia > Verrucomicrobiales > Akkermansiaceae > Haloferula. The sequence goes on from CBFGVD010000090.1 coordinate 5,920, forward strand.
GGTCGGGAGGCATGGAGGGCGGCTCCGTGTCCGGCAGGATAGGCACCGGCAGCACGGCGGAGGCGAAGCTGCCCTTGCCCTGCGGGCTTGCCGCATCCTGCGGCACCGAGATGAAGACCAGCTCCGCCCCCGGGTCCGGCGAAATCGTCGCAACGTAATAGTAGCCCGAGCCCCGCAGGGACTTCACGTCGCCGCCGTCCACCTGGATGTCGGAAGGCGTGAAATCCGTCACGTCCATGTCGAAGACCACCGTCGCCTCGAAGTCGCGTGCCAGGGATTCCGCGGGGCCTGCGATCTGCGCGCGGGCGGGCCTGCGGTTGTAGCCGGGCGCGAAGGTGTAGGGTTCCGGGGAGTTCGGCCATGTCCCGGAATCGAAGGGCGTCCAGTTCGTGCCGTCGCTGCTATATTCCACCTCGTATTGGTAGATCCTGCCGTCATCCGCGGTCAGGCGCGGATAGTAGATGAAACCGGTGATTTCGCGGACTTGTCCGAGATCGAAGTTCAGCTCGTGGGGATGGTTCGGCGTCTGGGAGTTGACCGGATCCTTGTAGCTTTGCCAGAAATTGAGGGATGCGCCCAGGTTGCCGTCGCTCGCTTCCAGGGGGGGCGCGCCCGCAGCGGAAGCCGCCGGCATCCCGTTGCGGGTGTAGGTCACCGCGATGCTGCCGGGGGAGATCGCTTCTCCCCCGGCATCCAGGATCGAGAATTCGGCGACGGCGGCGAAACGGCTGCGGCCTGTCCGGGAAGTCAGGCGCAGGTAGCGGGCCTGCGGCCCGGCCCCGAGCGGCGGGATGAATTCGGCGGCATTCAGCCCCGCGATGTATTGTTGCAAGGCCTCCACCCCCGCGGCATGCGCCATGTTCTTGGCCAGCGGCGGCATCGCGTCGCCGTTGTTGGCGGCCGCTGCGCGCACGCCGATCGCGGATAGCGAGGGATTCCCCGGCGCGATGTAGCGGCCGTCCGGGCCGAGCGCTTCGTAGCGCTGGGGGATCCCGTCGATCAGGTTCTGCGCGTCCAGCGCGGTGCCGAGCCGGGCGTCGAAGCCCGCTCCCGGTCCCTCCGGCTGGTGGCAGTGGGAGCAATTCGTATCCAGATAGGAGCGGATGCGGTGCTCCAGCGGCGCGGAGTCGTCCTCCAGCGCCCGGGCCTCGATGAAATCGGCCAGCCGGGCGGCCGTCAGCGTCACGTCGAAGGCCCCGAGTTCGTTGAGCGTGGCAAGCTGGTTGGCGGTGCGTCCGGTGGAGGGATAGTGGAGATCCGAATTCAGGTGCGCGGTCTTGAAGCCGAGCGCCTGTCCCGCGTTTTCGTTGTGGCAGAGCATGCAATCGCCCCGGGAGGGGAAGCTCCACAGCCGCTGTTCCACGCTGTTGTCCGCGCGCGTGTAGCCGTAGGCCGAATCCTCGCCGTGTTCCATCAGTTCGGCGTCGGTACCTTCCTCGTTCCACTTGTAGGTCACGCCGTATTTACCGCCGTCCGCCGTGCAGATCAGGAAGCGGGTTTCCAGCCGCAGGATCGCCGCGGGATCGGTTTCATCCGTGTTCACCTCGAAGTGCTTCACGAAGACGGTGCCTGCGGGGAAAAGCCAGGGCCCGTGCTCGTTGAAAACGATATCTTCCGCCGCGGTGTCGAAATTGCCGTCGTTCGGCAGGATCACCCAGCGGCGCTTGGCCGCGGCATCCGACCACAGGGGATTCGGCACGTCGTAGGGGATCACTCCCGGTGCCGTCTCCAGGGTTGCCAGGTCGGTGAAGACTCCGGTCTCGGAAAGAAATTGCGGCGGCTCCGCGGAAATCGCGGGAATCGCGAGTTTCATGATCTTGCCGTTCGGGCTGTTCGATCCGCCCAGATTCATGACGTAGATCTCGCCCGCGCTATCGGTGGCGAAGCCGCAAAGGCCTTTCTTATGGCCGGTCTCGAAGGTGGAAAGCATCTCGCGCACCACGGGGGTTCCGGCCGTGAGTTCGAGGTTCCAGATCCTGCCGGTGATGTGATCGCCGAAGATCACCCTGTCCGCCAGGAAATCGCCCCACTTCGCCCCGCGGTAGCGCATGCCGCCGATGATGCTGGAGCCTTCCTCGTGCGTGTATTCGTACACCGGTTCCATATCGGTGCCGATCAGCGGGTTCGGGACACTCTTGGAAGTGCTGCGGGTGCCTTCCTTGTAAGCCCATTGGGCGTTGCTGCCGTTGGCCACGCGGGTCAGCTCCTCGCGGTTGGCCTCGCCCACGTCGCCGATCCAGATCTCGTCCGTCTCGGGATCGAAGTGCGCGGAGTGCGGGCTGCGGAGACCGATGGCGTAGAACTCCTCCAGCACGCCGCCTTCCGGATCCTGCCAAGGATTGGTATTCGGGATGCCGTAGCCCTGGCTGAAACTGGCGGGCCATTCCGGCGGCTTGGGGTTCACCTCCCAGTGCGGGTCTTCCCCCGGCTGCCGCCGGATCGGGTGGGATTTCGCGGGGTCGTTGTCCACATCGATCCTCAGCAGCCCGCCGAAGAAGCCGGTATCGATGCGCTGGCTGTTGTCCAGCGCGTCCCCGCCCAGCCCCCCGTCCCCGGTGGTGATGTAGAGGAAGCCGTCGTCGCCGAAGAAGGTCGCGCCGCCGTTATGGTAGCGGTGCGGATCGTACTGGGAGATCAGGATTTCCTCGCTCTCCGGATCGAGCATGCCCGGACCGGACAGCCAGGTGAAGCGGGAGACCGTCCAGTAAGTGCGGTCGTTGTCATCCACGCCGGGAAAGGCGCGCCGGCTGTAGCAGACGAAGACCTGGTTTTCCCCGGCGGCACCGTCCGTCGCGAAATCCGGGTGGAAGGCCAGGCTGTAAAAGCCTTGATCCTCGGAAGTCTCGGTCTTCGCGGTGTGATCCAGCACTTCCACGCGCTGCGCCATCGTGGCGGCGGGATTTTGCGGGAAACGCCAGATCCGGCCGATCTTTCCGACCACCAGGAATTCATTCCGGCCCGGGATCTCCGCCATCATCAGCGGGTCCGTGAAAGTGAGGTTGGGGAAGGCGTTTTCCACGGCCCAGCCGGAGGGGTCCCCCGGCGGGGTGTTCGGGAAAGTGCCGTTGAAGAAGGGGCCGACCGGTTCCGGCGCGGCAAGGCCGGAGGGGGAGGCGGCGGCTGCGGGCTGGGACCACGCCGCAAGGGCGAGGGATAGCAGGCACAGGACTCTCGGGCGTGGCAATCGGGGGGGATGCACGAGTAGCGATTGTTTTTGGAACGGGAGGCACCGCGGGTGCGATGTTACCGGGCCAGGGTGGAGGGAACGGGTCGAGTGTTTATCATCCCGCTTCTTTCCGGCAAGGCAAAATCCTGCAGGAGAGAAAGCATGGAATGGCGTTCCGATGCTTTCCTGGCGCTTTGTGCGACAAGGGACTGCGAGGGGCGAGATAGGCGGTTTGTTGGAAGGTTAATCTGAAGTTCGCTGCGGAATGATAGTTTGGATATGCTCGCAATTCCTCGGAGGGGCGTTTTGCGGCGGGCAGAAGATAGATCCCGGATTTCAAAAAAATAGCTGGCCTGGGAGGCGTGTATTTTTTAAAGGCCGCGTGGCCGATACCGCCGAAGCCTCCCCTTGATAGCGGTATGCGGTCTGAAACCGATCCGGCTCCGATCCCTTTCCTTCCGTCGGGCGTGTCCGTCCGGACCGCGGCGGGAAAGCCGGAAGGAGCCTGATAAGCCTCCCGCCATGTCCGTGTTTCCTCCTCCCCCGATCTCCCCGCCGCGGAAGGAAAACTTCCGCCGCTTCCAGGACTTCTGGCCTGAATGGTGCTGCCCGCGCCCGGTCTGAAAGTCCGCCTTTCATTTCCCGGCCCG
>CBFGVD010000091.1:0-9716 GCA_965651965.1 uncultured Verrucomicrobiaceae bacterium
GGCGCAGGTCGCGGACTCCCGCCTGCTGCCGGTGGAGCAATTCGCGGCCGGCGGCTACCAGACGGTGCGCGGCGTGGCGGAGCGGGAGTATTCCGCGGATTGCGGTTGGTATGGCAGCGTGGAGCTGCTCTCGCCCTTGATCGTGCCGGTGGAGGGCTGCGGCTTCCGCGTGCTGGCATTTTACGATCAAGCGGGCCTGGAGAACCGCGGCGGCGCTTCTTCCTCTCTCTCCGGCACGGGCCTGGGTCTCCGCATGAAGGTGACGGACCGGGTGGACCTGCGCTTCGACCACGGCTGGCGGATCGATGGCGGCGGCGGGAGCCGCAGCCATTTCGGGCTCAGCTTGAATTTCTGAAACATCTTGGAATCATTGAAAACCAAAGGGTCGGGTGATGCGGATCATCCGGTTTTAAAAATTTTCAGCAAAATTTGGAAATCCGGGCGTGCGGATTGCGATTGGAGCCCATGACGAGCTTCCAACCGGACGAGACTTCCCGGCCGGTTCGGACGTTCCGGGGGGTGCGCTCCGGGCGGACGGGAAAAAAAGGATGGATGGAACTCGTGGCACCGCGCGGCAGCGAAAGCTCCCCGGTGCCGACCTCTTTCAACAATATACACGCGCGCCAGCCCGGACGACGGGGGGACCGGCGTTCCGAAACGGGGTGCTCAGCCCGGGACGGGATGCCGGCTGTCGGAGGGGCCGGCCGGAAAGGAAGCGGCACCACGCCCGGTTCGGGGGAACCGGGCTGGTGCCGCGGCCTTTTTCCGGGGCGAGAAGCAGCTTGAGCGCGTCCCGCGGATGCGGTGGGCTGTTCCCGGTGGAAGAGCCGCGGGAGTCCTGGCCGGAAATGAGGAAACGCTGGCGCATCGAGAGCGCCATGCGCGCGGAGATGGCCGGGCTCGTGGAATCCCGGACCAGGAAGATCATGATCGCCGGGTCCCTGCTTTGTTTCGGCATGCCCTTCGCGGTGTGGGCGGGCATCGATTTCCTGGAGGAGCACTATCGCTCGGACGCTTTGATTGCCATTGCGGCGGTGCTCGTTCTTATGCCTGCCGCCATCGGGAGCTTGATCGCATTTTTCGGCAGGATGGTGCCCGCGGAACCGTGGAGCGCGATGGAGTGGGGCCTTGTGCGGCCCTCGAAATGCTTTTTTATCGGTTGGGCTCCCTATCTGCCTCTCGCGGTCGTCGTGCCCTACATCTTTCTTTTGGTGCTGGTCGTCTGGCTTCTTCTGATCGTGGGTGCTGCAGTTACCGCTAGAATCTTCAGGCTCTCGGGCTGCCGCGGGTGATCGGACGGACTCCTTTCGATTCGCTTTCCAAGCTGCATGTCTCGGCGGGGGCCTGCTTGCCTCAGGGCCGCCCGTTCCAATAGATCACGAGGTTCTTCGTCGCGCGGCCCGCGGCGATGATGTCCGCTTTGCCGTCCCCGTTGAGGTCGGCCACCTTGAAGTCCTCGCAGGCCATGGTGTTGTCGTCCACGGTGGCGTGGAGCTTCCAGGCGCCGCCGTCCTCCGCGGTGGGAACATAGAGGCGGATGCCGACTTTCCCGTCGGCGCCCGGTTCCCGCCATCCGGCGATGATCTGGTCGTAGCCCAGGCCCAGGAAATCGGCGGCGGCGAGGGCGTGGCCTTGCTTCAGGGTATCGTCCAACACCACGCGCCCGGCGGACCACAGGCCGTCCTTGTTCTCGGGGTTGACGGTGACCTCGTTGCCGTGGAAGGGCTCGATGGCGGCGATGAAGCGGCGTTTGTCCGGCAGGGTTCCCAGCCGCACCTCGCCGCTGCCTTTTTCCGTCATGCGGGTCGCGCTCCATTCACCGGCCTTTTGCCGCAGCAGGTGGACGCCTTCCTTGCAGGCCACCAGCATGGCCTCGCCCTCGGCATCCTCCCATTTCACGGGGTCGAAATTGTGCGCCAGGTGGAATTCGTAGTTGATGAGAAAGGTGGGCCACTTTTCCGAGGGATCTTCCTGCGGCCTGTAACCCAGGAAGCGGATGCCATCGCCCTCGGCATTCACGTTGTTGCAGCCGTGCAGGGGCAGCACGGCCAGGAAATGGGATTCCTTGTCCTTCACCCAGTGCATGCGGTGGACGGTGGGTTCCCGGTGCTGTTCCCGCGCGTGCCATTCCTTCGTGAGGTCCTCCGGCGCGGTCAGGGTGAAGACGGCACCGCTGTCCTTCGTATCCCCGGGGTTCCACCCCGCGCCCACGGCGACTTCCGCCTTCTTGTCATGATCGATGTCGCAGGCGGCCACGCAGACGTGGTCCAGCTTCGTGAGCGCGCCGGTCATGCGGTGCTTTTCCCAGCCGGGGTTGCGATACCAAACGGTCTCCTTGGCATCGACGAGCACGATGTCTTCTTTCCCGTCGCCGTCGATATCCGCGATGGACAGGCCGTAGCCGATGCCGAGCTCCGGATCGAGGGTTTGGGCGCGGAAGACGGCGGGCGGGGCCTCCGGCAGGGCGTGCAGGTTCGCCAGGGAAAGGAACAAGAGGGCGGGAAAGCGCATCCGTGGCATACGGTGCCAGCATGGCTCCTTTTACGGCGCGTGGCAAAGCCCTATGAAATCCGCCTGCCTCGATGCCATGCGCTGGTGTCCGGATGGAGGAGCCAGTCCAAGGGCTTGTCCGCGAGGCCGAAGCTATCCGCGAGGTCCTCCAGGAGCACGAGCGACGCCGCGGCATCATGGAGGGCATCGTGCCAGCGCCGGCCGGGAATCAGGGCGGAGACCCTTTCCGAGAGACCGCGGGCGTCGCACAAGGCGGAAAGGGAATGGTCCGGCAGCTCCGGCCATGCGGCGCGGGCCAGCAGCAGGGTATCCACCCATTGGCCGAAGCCGTGGCCCGGAAAGGCCCGCAGGAAGCGTTTTTCCGTGCCTTTCCCGTGGGCGACGGGCACCGCGCCGGCCATCAGTCGTTTCAGCACCGGCCAGAGGGACAGCAGGCCGGGCGCGTCCGCCAGATCCTCGTCCCGGATGCCGTGCACTTTCCTCGCGGACCAGGTGATCGGGGTATCCGAGGCGAGATAGGAGACGAAATTCTCCCCGTGGCCGTCGCGCGGCGACCAACTCGCCAAGCCCACTTGCACGGGTACGTCCGTACGCCCGCGGGCCGCACCCGCGGACTCGAAATCGATGGCCGTGAAGCGGCAATCCCCGGTCAGCACGCCGCACCGCAGCACGGCCGGAGGCCCGCTGTCAGGCGAAAAACTCTTGTGATGCAAGGCTCATGGGGGCTTGCCAAGCCGGTGCATGTCGCGGAAGTTCCGGCGCCTGCGCATGCCGGAAAGCCGCCGCACACCTCTTTGGCTCTGGCCGAATCTTCTCAGCCTCGACGCGCCGATCGTCGCGCTGGCGTGGTTCTTCATGTTCGAGAAGACCTGGCGCATGTACGTTCCGTGGAACGCGGCCCTGGCGCTCGGCCTGGCGGTATGGGGGCTCTACGTCCTGGACCGGATCATCGATTTGAAAATGCTGCCGGAAGGGGATTCCCGGCTGGGTCTCCGCCACGCCTTCCACCGGCGCCGCCTGCCCTGGGCGGGCTGGCTCGCCTTTGCCGCGCTGGTTTCCTCCGCCGGGCTCGCCGGTTTCACCATGCCATCGGAGATCATCCATTACGGGAAGATCGTGTTGGTGATGGTGGCCGCCTTTTTCGTCCTGACCCTCTTCTCCATGCAGGAGCTGGAGATCCCCGTGTTCCGGAATATCATCGCGGGCATCACCTTCGGTTACGGCACGGCCATGGCGGTGCATGTGTACGTTTTCCTCTACGAGCCGACCCAGAGCCCGCTGGTACTCCTGATCACGCCGGAGATGATCGTCTTCGCGTTCCTGTGCGTACTGAACATTTCGGCCATCCACTTCTGGGAGAGCTCCCGGCGGACGGCGGATCCGGAGCGCAAGGCGGAAAACGACTTGTCCCTGACGCTGCCGCTCACGGTGCTGGGAGCGGCCTGCTTGGTTTTCGCTTTCCGGGATCCGAACTCGACCACGAGGCCCTTTTTCTACGCGGTCCTGATTTCCACCGCCCTGCTCTATGTCCTGAACCGGCAGCGGGAGAAGTTCTCGCTGGATGCCCTGCGCGTGCTGGCGGATGTTGCGATGATCGCTCCTTTGCCGGTATTTTACTCACTTTCCGCCATCTGATCTGCGCTTGCGGCCCTTCCGGCGCGCTCCTAGCCTGTCCTTCCCATGTCAAAGGCACTCGGCACCAAACGCCCCGCATTCCTCATCCTCGGAGCTCCCGGGGCGGGGAAAGGAACCCAGGGGAAAGTCCTGGGGTCCATCCCCCGCTTCTTCCATTGCGCCTGCGGGGATGTCTTCCGCTCGCTGGACACGCGCACTCCGATCGGCCAGCGCTTCGTGCACTACTCCAGCCGCGGGGAACTGGTGCCGGACGAACTGACCATCGACCTCTGGAAGGCCCAGGTGGACAACTGGGCGGAATCCCACGTGTACAAACCCGACATCGATTTCCTGGTGCTGGACGGGATCCCGCGGAACGTGGCGCAGGCGGAAATGATCACCACCTTCCTGGATATCCACCAGGTCTTCCACCTTTCCTGCCCGAACCGCGAGGAGCTGGCCCGCCGCATGCGCAAGCGCGCGCTGAAGGACAACCGCATCGACGACGCCTCGGACCGTGTGATCCAGCAGCGGATCGCCACCTACGAGGCCGAAACGAAGCCGATCCTCGACTATTTTTCCAATGGCCTGGTCACGGACATCGACGCCACGCAGCCGCCGGTAAAGGTCCTGCACGACATCATCGGCAAGATCGTGTCGCTGCCCATCTATCAGGAATTCGCCCAGCACGTCGCGTGAGCAGCAAGGAAGCCCGGGTCATCTTTTTCGGCAGCGGGGAAATCGCCATCCCCGCCTTCCGGCGCCTGATCGCGGAGGGTCCGCGGCCGCTCGCGCTCGTCACGCAGCCGGACAAGCCGGCGGGGCGGCATCGCAGCATCCTGACCCCGCCGCCGATCAAGCGGGTGGCCCTGGAAGCGGGGATCCCCGTATTGCAGCCGGAAAGCGTGCGCGACGAAGCGGCGCTGGCCGATTTGCGCGCCCTGGCACCGGATCTGATCGTCGTGATGGCATACGGCCAGATCCTGCCGAAGGCGTTGATCGCGATTCCCGGAACCGCCTGCATCAACCTGCATGCCTCCCTTTTGCCCCGGCACCGCGGGGCCTCCTGCATCCAGGCGGCCATCGACGGAGGCGACGCCGAAACCGGCGTAACGGTCATGCACGTGGTGCCGAAGCTGGACGCGGGAGACATGATCGTGTCCTGCCGCACGCCGGTGCGGGAGGAAGACACCGGCGGCACCTTGCACGACCGCCTGGCGGAGGTGGCGGCAGAGGCGCTCGGCGAAGCCCTGCCCTTGCTGCTGGAAGGCGCCGCCCCGAGAACCCCGCAGGACCCCGCCCTGGCGACCTACGCGCCGAAGCTGGAGCGCGAGCACGGCCGGATCGATTGGACCGGGGATGCCGTATTCCTGGCACGGCGGATCCGCGCCTACGACCCATGGCCCGGCACCTGGACCATGGCGGGCGAGGGCGATGATGCGAAGCGGGTGAAAATTTTCCCCTCCGCTGCGGAGCCGGGAGATGCGGGGGCGGCGGGCGAGCTTTCGCTTACCGCCTCCGGGGCCGTGGCCGTCGCCTGCGGCAGCGGCAGGCTTCTGCTCGGGGAGGTCCAGCCGGAAGGCTCCAGGCGCATGCCTGCCGCGGAGTGGGCCAAGGGCTTGCGCGCCCTGCCCCGTTTCACGTGACGGCGTTTGATTTCCCCCTCGATTCCACGGGGAAAGGGTCCAGAATAGAAGGCGTGAAAACGCTGATCGCCCTCATCGCCCTTTCTCTCCCGCTCGCTGCCACCACGATTTCCGTGGTGCCCGTGTACGAGCCGCTGAGCATGCACGGCACGGATGTGGACGAGGGCATCACCGATACCGGGGAGGCGCTGCAGGCCACCGTCGCCAGCCGGCCGATGGCCCTCACCGGGGCCTTTCCGGAGGTGCTGATGGAATCGATCCGCTCGCCGCACAAATTCCCCAGCAACAACCCGAACTACAAGGTGGAGGAGGTGAACCTCCTCGTGCTCTGCAACATCGGCATTTCCGCGGAGATGACGGAAGACGGGCTGAATGTCCGCTTGAACGTGGCGGCGCTGACGGTGCCGGAGGGAGTGGACCTGACCGCCCGGCAGGTTCTCAAGCTGGCGATGGTCGCGATCCGCAAAACCCTGGAAGAATACCAGCGGCCCCAGACGGAGCCCCTGAAGGTGAACGTGATCATCGAGGGGGTGGACGACGGCACCGCCACGCTCAAGGATCTGGATGCCGGATATACCCTCGGCGAGGAGTGAGGGGGCTGCCGCGGAACGGCTTTTCCGGCCGCCGGGGGCATGTGCCGCCGGCCCGCCCGCCTTTTCCCTTTTCAAACCCGGTGCGCCCTTGCTTGGATCACGCAACGCCACGCATCGAATGAGTTTTCCCGAAGCCGCCCCTCGCCGATTCAAGAGAGCCATCCTGAAACTCAGCGGGGAAGCGCTGAGGGAGCCCGGCAGCACGGACAATATCTCCCCGGAAATCGTCGAACGGATCGCCTCGGAGGTCCGGGACGCGCTCGCCCCGGGGGATCTCCAGCTCGGCATCGTCGTCGGCGGCGGGAACTTCTGGCGCGGTGCCTCCGCGAGCGCCCGCGGCATGGATCGCGCCACGGCGGATTACATGGGCATGCTGGCCACGGTGATGAACTCGCTGGCACTGCAAGGCTCGCTGGAGCACCACGGGGTGCCCTGCGTGGTCCACTCCGCCATCGAAATGAAGAACGTGGCGGAAACCTTCATCCGCAGGAAAGCGGAGCGGCACCTGGCCGAGGGCCGGGTGGTCATCTTCGCCGCCGGTACCGGCAGCCCCTTCTTTTCCACGGATACCACCGCCGCGCTGCGGGCCAGCGAAATGGGGGCGGATGTCGTTTTCAAGGCGACGATGGTGGACGGCGTGTATGATTCCGACCCGAAGAAGAATCCGGCCGCGAAGCGTTTTTCCCGCGTGGCCTTCCACGATTGCATTACCCGCCAGCTGAAGGTGATGGATGCCACCGCATTCAGCCTCTGCATGGACAATCACATCCCGATCGTGGTTTTCGACCTCGCGCCTCCCGGGAATATCACCAATGCCTTGCGCGGCGAGCCGATCGGCACCGTTGTCAGCAGCGAGGAGACCGTGGCCGCCTGATCCCAATCCCATTCATCCGACGAATCCCGACATGGACCCGGAAACCGCCATCCTCGAAACCGAAGACGCCATGGAGAAAGCCGTGGAGCACCTGCTCCACGAATTTGCCACGGTCCGCACCGGCAAGGCATCGCCAGGCCTGATCGAGAATATCGACGTGCACGTGCCCAGCTACGGCAGCAGCATGAAACTGAAACAGCTTGCCGTGATCAGCGCGCCGGAAGCCCGCCTGCTTGAGGTGAAGGTTTTCGACCCCTCGACCACCCAGGACGTGGAGCGGGCGATCCGGGAATCCCGGCTGGGCCTGAATCCCGCCGCCGCGGGCAGCTCCCTGCGCGTCCCGATCCCGGAACTTTCGGAAGAGCGCCGCATCCAGATGGTGAAGCTTGTCAAACAGCTCGCGGAGGAAGCGAAGGTCCGCGTCCGCGCGGTCCGCAAGGAAGGCATGGACGCCGCGAAGAAGATGAAGGCCGACAACGTCCTTACCGAGGACGGCCAGAAGGATCACGAGACGGAAGTCCAGAAGCTCACCGACAAGTACATCAAGGTCATCGACGAGCACGTGGCGGCGAAGGAGAAGGACGTGATGAAGATCTGAGGCCCCGGAGCCGGATTTTCCGCGACATGGGGCAGGGGCGGGTGTTTGCTGCGCCATGCGCCGGTTCCTGCTTTTCGCCCTGTTTCCAACCGCGGTAGTCGCCCAGGCCGATCCCTTCGCCTTCCTGGACAAGGACAAGGACGGCAAGCTGGCCGAGGCGGAGGTTCCGGCACACGTACGCCCGCGCTTCAAGAGCTTCGATGCCGACAAGGACGGTTTCGTGACCCGGGAGGAGTTTGGCAAGGGGGCCCCGGCCGCACCGGATCGCGCGGCGGCGTCCCCGCAATGGCTGAAGGACATCGACTACGCGGGGGAAGGCAATCCGCGCCAGACGCTCGACCTGCTCGTTCCCGCGGATCGCGCCGCGAAGAAGCGCCCGCTGGTTGTCTTCATCCATGGCGGCGGCTGGCGGGCAGGCAGCAAGGAAGACGGGCACGGGGTGATCCGCGCGCTCGCCGCCGGCGGGGACTATGTGGCGGCCACGATCAATTACCGCCTGACGCGGGAAGCCGCATGGCCCGCCCAGATCCACGATTGCAAGGCGGCCATCCGCTTCCTGCGGGGAAATGCCGCGGAGTACGGGATCGATCCCGGGCGCATCGGCGTGATCGGGATTTCCGCGGGCGGGCATCTCGTGTCCATGCTCGGGACCAGCGGCGGAGTGGGCCCGCTGGAAGGGGAACTCGGCGCATTCCCGGGGACAAGCAGCCGCGTGCAGTGCGTGGTGAATTTCTTCGGCCCCACGAATTTCCTGAGCTTCTACGGCAAGGATACCACTCCCGCCCGGATCCGCGATGCGGATATGATCGGCCCGCTGCTTGGCCGGGAGGAACCGGTCGTGCTGGCCAACGCGAAAGCGGCGTCTCCCGTTTCCTGGGTCTCGGAGGATGATGCGCCCTTCCTTACGGCACATGGCACGAAGGACCGGCTGGTGCCGTATGCACAGGCGCAGGAAATCGACGGCGCACTTACGAAGGCCGGGGTGGAGAGCCATCTGATCGAAATGACGGGTGCCGGCCACGGCTTCGATAGCCCCGATTTGAACCGGCGCATCAAACTCTTCCTGGACAAGCATCTGTACGGGCGCCCGGCGGAGATCCCGGAGGATCCGATCCGGGTGCAGTAGCGGGGCTGCCGCCGGAAATGGCGGAAATCTACAAGCCCGGCTTTGGCACGATGGTGATGGAACAGTGCCGGAGGATTCCGAAAACCCAGCGAATCCGGCCACCACCCGATGATCCAGCATGTCCTCGTCCTCGGGGCCGGCAGCGCCGGTCTGCTCGCCGCCCTGTCCCTGAAAGCCAAGCTGCCCGGCCTGGCGGTGACCATCGTCCGCAGCCCGGATATCGGTGTCATCGGCGTGGGGGAGGGGACCACGCCGAATTTTCCCGAGCATCTTTTCAATTACCTCGGCATCAACCGGAAGAAGTTTTACGAGCTCGCCGAGCCGACCTGGAAGCTGGGCATCCGCTTCCTCTGGGGGACGCGGGGGCGTTTTGACTATACCTTCGACCACCAGCTTGATTTCACCGCGGACGAACTGCGGATGCCGAACGGCTACTATTGCGACGGGGAATTCCGCTGCGTCAGCCTGCCCTCCGCGCTGATGTGGCACGACAAGGCCTTCGCACGGCAGGAGAACGGTTGCCCGGACATCGAGGGCTGGCACGCCTTCCACATCGAGAACGAGAAGCTCGTCCGCGTGCTGGAACTGGCGGCGCGGGAATACGGCGTGGAAATCATCGACGGCCGGGTGACAGGGGCCGGGCGATTGCCGGGAGGGGGAATCGCCGCGGTACATCTGGAAGACGGCCGCCGGCTTGCCGCGGATTTCTTCGTGGATGCCAGCGGCTTCCGCAGCGAGCTGCTGGGCAAGGCGC